>JASFWR010000008.1:0-23204 GCA_050049155.1 Planctomycetota bacterium
TGCGGGGGCGCAGGACCGCGGAGATGATAGCGACCCCGCTGGCCCTGCTCGCGACGGAACCGGCGATCCAGGGGGCGCGGCGCCGGATCCGCCCCCGAGGGGCCGCTCGCTGGCCTCATTCGCCGGCGGGGGCGCCGTGGCCGCCGCCGCCGGGGGTGCGGAGCTCCACCTCGGAGCCCGCGTCGAGGTCCGCCGCGGCCTTGGGCGAGAGGCGCTCGTCCTCATCCGCACCGACGCGCCGCACGTACGCCTCCCCCATGGTCCCCGGCGCTCCGCCCGCGGCGCCGAAGGGCGCCCGCCGCTGCCGCTCCCCCATCCAGGAGAGGCGGACGTCCGTCAGGAAGCGGAGGCGACGGACGAGGCCGTCCCCGCCCGCGCGCGCCCCCGCGCCGCCCGTCCCTCGCCGCACGGTCTGGGACAGGACCTGCACGGGTAGCTCGTTCTCCAGGGCCTCCACCGGCGTGTTCCGGGTGTTGGTCATGTGGGTCTGCACCGCGTGGGCCCCCGGCCGCGACGGCCCCGCGCCGGCCCCCCCGCCGTGGGTCTCGTAGTGCGTGAAGGCCCCGCCCTCCGGCCGCGGCCCGCCGAACGACAGGTTGTTCATGGTCCCCGCGCTCGCCGCCGGGACCTCGCCGGGGAGCATCTCCCCGAACGCGCCGAGGATCACGTCCACCAGCCGCTGGCTCGTCTCCACGTTGCCCGCGGCCACCGGCGCGGGGTAGGTCGCGTCCACCACCGTGCCCGGCCGGGTGAGGACCTCGACGCCGTCGAGGATGCCGGCGTTGGTGGGCGTCCCCTCCGGCAGGAGGAGCCGCAGCCCGTACACGACGGCCGACACCGCCACCGCCCGGGTCGTGTTCACCGGCGAGCCGTCCAGGGCCTGGGGCGCGCTGTCCCGGAAGTCGAACACCAGCCGGGGCCCCTCACGGGTCACGGTGAGCCGGACGGGCAGCAGGTCGCCGCCCCCGTCGACGCCGCCCTCCAGCGCGTCCTCGAAGGTCCAACGCCCCTCGGGCAGCTCGGCGACCCGTCGCGCGGTGATCGACGAGGTCCAGGTGATCAGGTCGCGGCCGCGGGCGGCGAGCTCCTTCGCCCCGTGCTCGGCCATCAGGGCCCCCATGCGCGTGAGGCCGGCGTGGCTGGCGGCGACCTGGGCGTGGAGGTCGGCCCGCCGCTCCTCGGGGACACGCACGTTCGCGAGGAAGAGCTGCAGCAGGTCCTCGTCCATCTCACCACCTCGGACCATGCGGACCGGCGGCAGCCGCAGCCCCTCCCCGTGCACGTCGCGCGCCGGGGCCATGGAGCCGGGGAAGGCGCCGCCCACGTCCGCGTGGTGCGCGCGCGAGACGCAGTAGAAGACCGGGCGATCCCCGGGGCCGTCCGCGCCGGGGGCGAAGACCGGGGCGACGGAAGTGATGTCGGGGAGGTGGGTCCCGCCGCCGAAGGGGTCGTTCTGGAAGGCGATGTCCCCCGGTCGGAGGTCGTGGGCGTCGAGGACCGCGCGGACGGAGAGCGGCGTCGCCCCGAGGTGGACCGGCAGGTGCGCCGCCTGGGCGATCGTCCGCCCGTCGCTCCCGAAGATCGCGCAGGAGAAGTCGAGCCGCTCCTTGATGTTCACCGAGAAGGCCGACCGCTGGAGCGCCACCCCCATCTCCTCCGCCGCCGCGGCGAACAGGTGGTGGAAGACCTCGACCCGGAGCGGGTCGACGGAGTCGGCGGAGGCCTCCATCCCCGCGGTCAGTCCTCGTCGGGGAAGTCGAGCACCTGCAGCGGCGCGTTGTCGAGCACCTCCCAGCGCACGAGGGGCACGATCGCCACGTCCTCGTCCACCGCCCGCCGCCAGACGACGGAGCGGACCACCCGCACCAGGTGCTCGCCGGAGCGGAAGTACTCCTCCTGCTCCCGCCGCGACTCGAACTCGAGGCGCTGGTTCACGTCGGCGGAGGTGGAGATCCGCGCCGCCACCACGATCTCGAAGACGTCGCTGGTGACCGAGAGGCTCTCCGTGACCCGGGACTTCTCGGTCTCGTTGAGCGCGCTGAAGTCGTAGATCTCCTCCAGCTCGTCCAGGCTGTCGAAGATCCGCGTCGGGAAGATCTCCTCCCCGAACTCGTCGAGCATCGGCTCCTCCTCGACGTCCTCCACGCCCTCCTCCTCGTCCTCGAGCGGGTCCTCCTGCTCGTTCCGGTAGTCGCGGATCCCCTCCCACATGGAGAGCGGCACCTCCCGGCTGTCGAGGAGGCCCGTCAGGACCGCGAAGGGCGCGGTGTTCACGTTGACGCCCCAGCCGCCGTCGGCGATCGGGAGCCCGCTCGCCTCCTCCTCCGCGCCGACCGTGGGCGACGTGTACACCGTGAGGAAGGAGGTGATGGCGTGGATCCGCTCGTCGTCCGGCCCGAAGTAGTCCTCGAACATCGAGTCCTCGAAGACCTCGAGCGCGCGGAACTCGCTGAAGGTGAAGGGGACCACCTGCTCGTCGTTCTCGAGGTCGGTGGTCAGCAGGACGGGCTGGGGCAGGTCGCCCCCGAGCCGCTCGCTCATGTAGCCCTTCATCGCCCTCGCCATCTCCTCCGCGTCGCCGGAGGTGATGTCCTCGGAGGTCCCCCCGCGGGCGTAGTCGAGGATCCGCGAGACGCGCTGGAGCGCGAGGTCCGCCAGCTCCTCGTCCTGCTGGAGCATGTTGAGGACGTTGTACTTGCTGTCCTCGTCCCGGACGAAGATCCGCAGCTGGATGTCCCCGAAGCTCGTGGACTGCGGCGTGTACCAGCGGTCCATGCGCGAGTCGACCGTGTCGGGGTTCCGCGGCGGCTCCCCGGGGTCGGTCGGGGCGCCGGGGTCGGCGCCGCCGGCGGCCGCCGCGCCCTCCTCGCCCTCGGAGGCCTGGGCGGCCCGCGCGTCCTCGGCGAGGTCCTCGTAGGTCTGCAGGAGGACCGACTCGATGGCGAGGTCCATCTGGGCCCGCGTGATCTCGTTGTAGGTGATCCGCTCGTCCGTCAGGGTGACCGTGTTGATCTGGTAGACGATCGCGATGATCACGATCAGCACGAGGAACGCCATCAGGAGCGCGGCGCCGCGGCATGCGTCGCGCGCTCCGGAGAGGCTGTGGCTCAGGGTCTTCATCGGTCACGCGCCCGCCGCAGGGGAGCGGGCGGAGGGCTGCAGATCATACGCCCCGCCCGCCCGGTTCTTCCCGCCGTCACGGAACCGCGGCCGCCGGCCAGGCCCGTACCGAGGCCGCGGGCCGGGCCGGAGGCTGCGTCGCCCGCGGGCCCCGGTGACGTCCTCGACCCCCTGTCCGGCGTCGTTCGCCTGGGCGGGTCCGGTCAGAAGGGGCTGTTCAGGTCCGACCCCTCGAGGATCCGAGGGCGGATGAAGAAGAGGACGTTGGTCTGCTCCTTGCTCTGGAGCGTGCTCTTGAAGAGCGCGCCCAGGACCGGGATGTCCCCCAGGTACGGAATCTGGGTCTCGCGCTTCACCGTGCGCTCGGAGATGAGGCCGCCGAGGATGACGGCCTGGCCGGGCTCGAGGCGCACGATGGTCCGCGCGTTGCGGCGTGAGATCTCGGGGACGGCGATCACGGAGTTGCCGACCGTGAAGCTCACCGCCGTCCCGGTGGACTGGGAGGCCTCGATGTCGATGTTCAGGATCACCGTGTCGCGCCCGATGACCCGCGGGACCACGAACATCTGAACGCCCACGTCCTGGAACTGCAGCGACGTGGTCGGGATGCCCGAGGCGCTGATGGCGGTCACGTTGTAGAACGGGATCCGGTTGACGTTGACGATGTCGGCCCGGCCGCCCTCCCGGACCGCGACCTTCGGGCGCGAGATGATCGACACGTTCTCGAACGACGCGACGGCCTCCAGCACCGCGTTGAAGGTCACGCCGTCGAACACCGCGCCGAGCTGGAACAGCGCCTCGCTCGCGTCCGTGCTGTTTGCGAACGAGAAGTCGACCTGGTTGACGAAGGTGCCCGGGTTCGGGAACCCGAAGATGGGCGTCGAGGAGTCCACGGGCTTCACGCCCAGGTCGAGGGCCTCCCGGGTGGTCACCTCCACGATCTTCGCCTCGATCTCGATCTGCCGGACCTCCGCCGCGAACAGGTCGATGAAGTGCTCGACCTCCGACAGCTCGTCGGCGTTGGCCGTGACGAAGAGCACGTCGCTCAGGGGGACCGAGGTGGGCGCCCGCAGGCCCTGCTGACGCGGGTCGGAGTAGGACTCCACGGAGAAGCCCTCGCGCAGGTCCAGCAGCACCGCCCCCTGGGGCTGCGGGCCCAGGCCCTCCGGGATCGCGCCGTCCTTGACGGCGGCGAAGATGGCGAAGTCCCCGTAGCTTTGGAGCAGGCTGAAGATCTTCGCGCCGGTCCCGCCCGGGAACGTGTACGGCTTCATGATCAGCCGCTCGGTGTCCCCCTCCCGGAGCTCGTACCAGATGATGTTCTGGCCGAACTCGAGGTAGGGGTTCAGGGGCGGGTCGGCGAGCTCCGCCTCCTCCACCAGGTCCGTGAAGAGGTCGAGCTCGTCCTCCCCCTCGGGGAGCGCGGCTCCGCCGTCGCCGACCGCGGGCGGAGGCATCTCCTCCCCCGCCGGCGGCGCCAGCTGGCCCGGCACGGGCGGGGTTGGATCGGGGTCGTCGGCGTATGCCTCCTCGACCCCCGCGAACGCCGCCTCGTCGTCGAAGGCCTCGACGCCCGCCGGGGGGGCCTGCCCTCGGGTGAGCAGGTCCTCGAACATGGACTGCGCCTTGCGCTCGCGATCGATGGACTCCGAGCCGCCCTCCAGGCAGGAGGCGCACAGGGCGAGGGGGACGAGGAGCGCGGCCCGCCAGAGGACTCGGGTCCAGGGGTCAGCGGCCGGCGGTCGGCCTGCCTGTGAGCCCGACCTCGAGCCCGATTGGCGGCCCGGCCCATGGCCCGCCTCGCGGCCCCCCCGCGGGGCAGCGGGGTCCGCGCCGGCTCGACTCATGGGAACCGCCGCCCCGTCAGAGGAGGCGCTTGACCGCGTCGGTGACGTCGGTGACGGCCTTCTTGTCCCGGCGCCGGATGGTCTTCCAGACGCTGCAGTACCCGCCCGACTGGCGGACCGACTCGCAGGCGCTCAGCACGCGGGAGCGGGCCTTGGCGGTCAGCGTGATGCCCTCGGACGACGTCGGATCGATCTTGTCCTTCTTGATCTTCTTCAGCTCGGGCGTCTCCGCCATCAGGGCCGAGTAGTCGACCAGGGCGGGGTTGGTGAGCTGCCGCGGCTCGTCCAGGCCGCAGATGTTGTCCACCTTGTTGACGACGTACGGCGTCCCGCGCCCATCGTCCCGACCTCCGGCGGCCGCGAGGGCGCCCTGGTCGTCGAGGGGAGGCAGGGTCTCGGCGCCCGCCGGGGAACCGACGAGGGCGAGGAGGAGCAGTGCGAGGAGCTTCAAGGTGAGTCGAACCTGGATCGGGCGGCGCCTGCGGCGCGAGGAGGAGTCTAGAACGTCCCATTCGGGGCGCCGACCCCGCGACCGGGATTAAGAATCCGTCATGTGAGTCATCGTCCGAGGCCGCGGACTCCTGCCAAGAACCTCGCAGATTCCACGCCCGGGGTGGGTAAGGACTGTTCAAGGGTTGTCCCTACCCCTCCGTAAAGGCCCGTGGACGCATCCCGGAAAGGCCGAGAGCGCCGCCCCCGGTGAGGGGAGCGGCGCTCTCGAGGTGGCCTCTCGGCCTGGAGGCTGGCCTCCGCGAGCCGGTCTCGCCGGCGGTCAGGGGCGGAGCCTCATCGGGCTGGGTTCATCGGCCGGGATCACCGGCTGGGCGCGCGGCGGCGACGGCGGCGGCCGCCGCGATCGCCGTCCTCACGGCCGCCCCGGTCACGATCCCGGTCGCCGCGGCGGCGCGGACGATCGTCGCCCCCGCCCTCGGAGCCCTCTTCCTTGGGCTGCGTGAGGGCCTTGTGGGAGACCTTGATCTTGCCGCGGTCGTCGACGTTGATGATCTCGACCTCGAGCTCGTCCCCCACGTTGACCACGTCGGTGACCTGCTCGATGAAGCCCTCACCGAGCTCCGAGATGTGGCAGAGCGCCTCGACGCCGGGGAGGATCTCGATGAACGCCCCGAAGTCGCGCACGCTCTTGACCGTGCCCTTGTACTTCGAGCCGATCTCCGGGGTCTCCATGGTCGCCGAGATCGCGTCGCGGCAGGCCAGGGTCTTCTCGGCGTCGGTGCCGTAGATCTGCACGTTCCCCTCGTCGTCGACGATGGAGATCCGCACGCCGTAGTCGGCCTGGAGCTGGCGGATGTTCTTGCCGCCGGGGCCGATCAGGAAGCCGATGCGGTCGCTCGGGATCTTGATGGTCTCCATGCGCGGGGCGAAGCGGCTGACCTCCGAGGAGGGCGCCGGGACCGCCTTGAGCATCTCGCGGAGGATGTGGATCCGGCCCTTCTTGGCCTGCTCCAGCGCGTCCTCCAGGAGCGCACGGGACACGCCCGTGATCTTGATGTCCATCTGGAGCGCGGTGATGCCGACGCCCGAGCCGGCGACCTTGAAGTCCATGTCGCCGCTGTGGTCCTCGGAGCCGAGGATGTCGGACAGGATCGCGGTCTGGTCGCCCTCCTGGACGAGGCCCATGGCGATGCCCGCGACCGGCTGGGTCAGGGGCACGCCGGCGAGCATCATGGAGAGGCAGCCGCCGCAGACGCTCGCCATCGAGGACGAGCCGTTCGACTCGGTGATGTCGGAGACGACGCGGATGGTGTACGGGAAGCCCTCCTTCTCGGGGAGGACGGAGGTCAGCGCGCGCTCGGCGAGCATGCCGTGGCCGATCTCGCGACGGCCCGGGCCCATGATCCGGCGCGTCTCACCCACCGAGTAGGCGGGGAAGTTGTAGTGCAGGTAGAAGTGCTTCTTGTACTCCTCCTCGACCCCATCGATGATCTGCTCATCGTCGGGCGTACCGAGGGTCGCGCTCACGAGGGCCTGGGTCTCACCGCGCGTGAACAGCACGGAGCCGTGCTGACGCTCGTTGAAGTTCGGGACGATGGTGATCTGGCGGATCTCGTCGTAGCTGCGGCCATCGACGCGGCGACCCGAGAGGATCGCGGACCGCTCGCAGTGCTTCTTCAGGTCCCCGAAGAAGTCCTTCACGGCCTTGGTCTGGGCCTTGAGCTCGTCGCCCTCCATGCCCGCGGTGAGGGCCTCCACGGCCTTCTTCTTCACCTCGTTCATGGCGGCGCCGCGCTCGTGCTTGCCGTCGGTCTTCATGGCCGCGGCGAGGTCACCCTCGAACTCGAAGACGCGGGCCTTGAGGGCCTCGTCCACGTCCGGAGCGGTGAACTCCATGGTCGGCTTGGCGCACTTGTCGACGAGCTGGTTGGCCACGTCGATGATCTCCATGACCACGCGCTCGGCCTCGGCCAGGGCGTCGATCATCTCGGCCTCGGTGAGCTCGTCGGCGGACGACTCGACCATGCAGAGGCCGTTCTTGTGGCCGGAGACCACGAGGTCGAGGCGGCTGTTCGCGCGGCGATCGGCGTCCGAGGGGAACGCCACCAGCTTGCCGTCGATGTGGGCGATCCGGACGGCCCCGAGGGTCGTCTCGAAGGGCATGCCGGCGATGCGGATGGCCGTGAAGGCCGCGATCATGGCCACGACGTCGGGGTTGTTCTCCCCGTCGTACTGCATGACGGTGGTCATGACCTGGACCTCGGCCTTGAAGCCGTCCGCGAACATGGGCCGGATCGAGCGGTCGATCAGGCGCATGGTGAGGATCTCCTTGGTGGTCGGACGACCCTCGCGCTTGAAGAAGCCGCCGGGGATCTTGCCGGCCGCCTCGGTCTTCTCGCGGTAGTCGCAGACCAGGGGGAAGAAGTCGATGTCGTCCCGGGCGTTGCCGGCGGTGGCCGCCGCGAAGCAGCGGGTGTCACCGAGGGTCGCGATGACCGCGCCGCCGGCCTGGCGGGCCACCTGGCCCGTCTCCAGCGTCAGCTTCTTGCCTGCGATCGTCGCTTCGACTCGTGTCGGATTCATGCTCATGGTGTTTGGAGGCTCGTCTCGCCTCGTCTTCTTTTCTTGCTGAGAACAGTGGGTTGTACGGGTGCTCCGATCACGCCCGTGGGGGCGCGGGAGAGGACGGCCGCCCCTCGCGGGGTTCGGGCCGATGGTTCGGCACCCCCGGGCCTCGCTCGCGTCCGCGCGGCAGCGCGACGAGCGCTGCCAGCGGGGGTGCGCAGCCAGGACGCAGGGGGGTCCGAGGCAGGGATCAGCGACGCAGGCCGAGGCGGGCGATCAGGTCCGCGTAGCTCTGGGGCGAGCGATCACGCAGGTAGCGCAGCAGCTTCGTGCGGCGGCCGACCTTGATGAGGAGGCCGCGGCGGGAGGTGAAGTCCTTGCGGTGCACCTTCAGGTGCTCCGTGAGGCTGCGGATGTCCTCGGTGAGGAGGGCGACCTGGACCTCGGGGGACCCGGTGTCACCGTCCGCCTTCCCGAACTCCTTGATGATCTCTGCCTTGCGATCGGTGGCGATGGCCATGGTGTGTTGCCGTTTGCAGTGCTCCGGGGGTCCTTCGGAGGAGGCGCGCGGGTGGACTCGCTGGAGCGGACTTGCCCCGATCGCAGAGCCGCCCCTCCGATCGGGGAGCGGGGACCGCGAGGCCGGGGTGCGCTGTGAGGCGCGCCTCTGAGGCCGAGGAGTCTAGCGGCCGCCCCCGCCGAGGTGGCCCCGGGCGGCTTTTTTCCAGGGGATCCGCGCTCCTCTCCGGGGGCACCTCGGCGGCGGCCCGGCTCCAGGGCCGCCCCGGGCCGCCTGCGCGCCGCGGCCCCCCGAGGGCCTGGCGACCTCCCCCGGGAGCCTCCGCCCGTCGCGGTGCCCCCCCCACGCGCGGCCACGGATCCCCCCCGTGAGCCGGTCGAACGGGGCCGGGCCTCGGCTGGGTGGCCGAAGGCGCGCCGCCGCCGGGGTCACGGTACACGGGATCCGCTCGTCCGTCCGGGGCGCCGCGACCCCGACGGGCCGTGCGACCGCGCGCCCTGAACTCGGAGGCCCCCACTCCGAACGCTCCGAGATCGAGTGGACCCTGGCCGAGCCAGGCGCCGTCGGGACGAGACGCGCGCCCCCGCCAGGAGCGACCCCACGAGCGTCCGTGCAACAGGACGCGAGGAGCCAGCGTGCGCGGGGGCTCGAGAGCGCAGGTCCGCCAACGCGACCTCGACGAGCTCGGGCACGTGGAGGCCGGGGCACGCGGCGCTAGGGTACATCGAGGCCCGGGCACATCGAGGCCCGCACACCGAGGCCGCGCCGCCCCTTCACGCTCTCCGCCCTTCGCGCCCCGCTTCGTTCCGACGGGACGCGGGAGGGCCCGACTCAGGAGTCGATGAGCCCGTCGCTCGTCTCGTTCTCGAGGGAGCGACCGGGGAGGGTCGAGATGAGGACCGTGAGGATCTCGTCGCAGGCCCGCCGCAGGTCGCGGTCCGAGGAGCTGTTGGTGCCGCTCTCCAGGGAGAAGCGGAACTCCCGCTCGAGGCGGGCCTCCCAGAGGGCGGCGCCGGCCGGATCCCGGGGATCGATCAGGCGCGCGGTGATCACGGCGTCGATGGACCGCAGGGCGTCCCAGCTGGGGCTGTCCCAGCGCTGCACCGTGACCTCGAGGACGGCGTCCTCCCCCAGCGCACCCGCGGAGTAGCTCGCCTCCTGGATCCCGGCGGCGCCGTCGCGGCCGGCCCCCATGGCGATCGTCTCGTCCACGATGTCCATGGCCAGCGGCGAGTAGCGGCGACGCACCAGCGCCCGCGCGGCGGAGGTCCGGATCATGGCCGCCGGAGCGGCGGCTGCCTCGGGCGCGATCTCCACGGGGAGCACCGCGATGTCCACGGGCCGGATGGCCTCGAGGTCGGCAATGGCGTTGGACTCGACGCCCGCCCCCTGGGGGCTCGGCGTGGTCTGACAAGCGGCCCCGCCCCCGACGAGGACCGCGACGGCGGTGAGGGTTCGAATCGCGCTCTGCATGGACGGATGCTACGGAAACCGGAGCGGTGATTTCGACCCTCCAGTGGCCGATCGCGCCCCGGCGACCCTCCCGGGGCCCGCCTGGGGATCCACCATCGGAGCGGACGGCCCTCCCGGGGCACCCGCGTCGACTCCTGGGCCGGTCCCCCGGTCGGCGCCCGCGCCCGAGCCCGTACCCCCCTCCTGGGCCCCCCGGGGGATCAGTTGAGCGTGAACGTGGTCGCGGCCGCGTGGGCGGAGCGCTCGTGGAACCGCTCGATGTCCGTCCAGAGGAACTCCCCCCGGTCGAAGCCCCAGCCCCAGATGGACACCTCGGCGCTCAGCACCCCGGCCTCCAGGCCCGCGCCGCCCACCGCGGCGATGTCCGGCACCGAGATGAGGAGGTCCCCGGCCGCGTCGGCGGTGTCCAGGGTCCAGAGGTTCCACTGGCGCCCCGACGCCCCGGTGAGGACCACCTCGGCGATCCCGTCCCCACCCGCGCTGTCGGGGAGCGTGTCCTCCACGATCAGGTTGAAGGCCCCGGGTCCGGCGGCGCCCCCGGGCCCCGGCGACAGCAGCCGCGGCACGTCGATCGGCAGCAGCTGCCCGCCGCTCCCGGAGAGGCGCGGCCGCGCGGTGACCTCGTTCCCGGCGGCGTCCTCCACGGACGCGCGCAGCAGCAGGTCGGACTCGATCGCCGCGCGGGTGACCAGCGTACCGCTGGCGCTGGCCACGCCCGCTGCGGCACCGAGCGCCGTCCACGAGGTGTCCCCCGCCAGGGGGTAGGGGTTGGCGCGGCCCACCACCAAGGGCCCTCGCAGGCCGGTGGCCACCGCCTCGGCCGTCAGCGTCGGCGTCCCCGAGGGCGCCCCGAGGTTGACGAGGCCCGACACGTCGAGGACGTGCGGCGCCAGGGCGAAGGGCTGCTCCGCCGGGGGCGAGAAGGCGAGCTGATCGCCCGCGTCGATGTCCACGTCCAGCGCGGTCTCGCCAGCGGTCACCGGAGCCAGGGGCGCGCTGATCCCGAAGCCGCGCAGGTACGTCACCGGGTTGAACGAGAACTGGGGCAGGTCGTCCTGGCTCGCGAGGAAGGTGATGGCGCCGAGCGCGGCCCCCTCCACCAGCACCGGCCCGTAGTCACACTCGAAGAGCGTGGCGTTCGAGTTCGGGGAGCAGAGCTGCACGTCCGCGAGGCGCCGCTGCCGCGGCGCGCGGGTGTCGGAGACGTTGGTCGACGCCCCCGTGAAGTTGCCCGTGGGGAACACGCTCGTGACCTTCCCCTGGACCGCCGCCGCGCTCTCGTTGGAGACCTCCAGCAGCACCTCCAGGGACGTGCGCGGGATGCCGTGGAAGGTGAAGAGGTCGTAGCCGGGCGCGTCCACGGTGATCACCGTGGCCCCCGCCGCCGCGCCGCTCACCGCGGCCAGGCCGATGATGCTGGTGTCGTCGGAGTCCACGAAGGTCAGCCCCCCGCCGCTCTCCTCGTGGCTGAAGACCGTCGCGTCCGGGATCCCGCGCAGGGTCCGGCGGTCGTACACGCGGACCTGCACCGTGGCCCCGGTCGGGGCGCCGCCCGGGCCGATGACGCCCCGCTGAAGGAACGTCCCGGAGGCGGGCACGGTGGTCGAGTTCCCCGCGCGGTCGAAGATCGAGAGCTCGTAGGGGACCCCGGGGCCCGTGGGGTTCACGGCCCCGAGCGGGACCGCCGCGGTGACGAAGAGGGCCTCCCCCGAGGCGTCCACGGCCCCGGCGAAGGCGGTGGCCGGCGGATCCGCGAGGCTCCCTCCGTTGGTGCCGCTGGCGCCCGCGTCCACGAACGCGAAGGCCACGGGCTCGCTGGCCCGCCCGATGATCGCGAGGTCCCGCAGGTCCCCCAGGAAGCTCGAGACCTCGGCCCCGGCGGCGCCGAGCCCGAGGAGCACGGGCGCCACCGTGTCGAAGTAGGCGCGCTCGGCGGGCCCCGTCGCGGGATCCGCGTCGAACAGCCGGACCCCGGTGGGCGAGCCGAAGCGGCGCAGCTGGACCGCGCACTCGAAGTCCCCGTCCGCGAACTGGGCGTCTCCGAGGGCGTCGAGCATGCCGAGCTCCGCCGCGGTGAGGGAGAGGGTCGTGCTGCCCTCGGTCACCTCGAAGGTGGCCGCGGTCGACTTGAGCAGCCCCTCGCTCGTGGGGCTGGCCCCGAAGAGGAAGAGGTCGGCGGTGACCCCGCTCGGCGCGGGCTGGGCGAGGGTGATCTCGACGATGGGCGCGGCGCCGAAGACGTCCGCGGCGCCGAAGGTGTCGGGCGAACCCGCGCCGGCGACCTTCCGCACGGACGCCGGCATGCTGAGGCCGAGGGTCTGGAACTCGGTCTCCGAGGCGGGGAGCGGGTCACCCTCCTCGGAGGTGATCTGGCCCACGCCCTGGGACAGCTTCACCTGGACGCGCACGTCGGCGCCCAGGGAGACCGAGCGGCCGTCGGCGTCCCTCGGGATCCAGCGCCACGTGTGGGTCTGGCCGAAGCCGAACCCGGAGGTGTCGGTCTGGATCGGCTCGGGCGGCGGGTCGAACGCCGGCGGGGCGCCGTCCACCAGGACGTCGAAGGTGTCCGCGTCGAAGCTCGACGTCTCCATGCGACGGTCGAACCCGACGACCACCTCGCTGGCGTCCCCCTGGAGCGTGGAGAGGTCCGTGGGGAACGAGTAGATCAGCCGCGGCTCGGGGACCGTGCTGGCCTCCACCACCGCGAAGTCGAGCAGGATCGTGTTCGGGTTCGACGCGAGGGTCTCCCCGTTCAGGTCGACGAGCTCGGCGTCCTGGGCGTAGAGGACCTGGTACTGGCGGTTCGGCTGGTAGCCCGTCACCGGCAGAAGCACCACCACGCGCCCGTCCCCCACGAGGCTGGCCGGCTGCAGGGGGAGGTCCTGCTGGAGCACGACGTCGATGATCCGGAAGGCCCCGGCGAGGCTCGACGAGTTCAGGCTCTCGGAGAACTCCAGGTAGACGGGGCTCCGGGGGTGGACGTCCGACACCTGGGGGGCCGCCGCCACCAGGGTCGGCGCGCCGGCCGCCACGAAAGACCCGTCGTCGGGGAAGCGGGCGCCCTTGTTCCCGAGGCCGCCAGGGTCGTTGCCCCCGTTGGACCCCGTGCAGCCGTTCACGAAGACGCAGGTGGGGTTGTCGCAGCTCGAAACGAGGCCGAGGCCCAGCGCGGCGAGGAGCAGGGCCGAGGAGAGCGGGCGGCGGTCGAGCATCGAGGGCGAGGACGGGGGGTCAGGAGCCCGGGGGTGCCGGGAGGGCCTGCCCGAGGGGGGCCGAGGGAGGGGAAACGGGCGGGCGGGGAGAGGCGGACGATCGGGCCGGGACGATCTTCCCGGACGCCGGCGACAACCGCCCCGGATCGGCGCGGATCCCGAGCGCTGAGCGCTGACGGAGGGCCCGGCGGGTCCCTAGTCTATAGGCCGGGAGCCCTCCGGACCCAGGTGACTCCGCCCGTGAACGAGGCTAAGAGTCCGGTTCCCCGTGCGGGCCGGCCCGCTGGCCGCGCCGTCGGCCGCGCGACCTCCGCTCCCAGCCCCGCCTCCCCCACCGCCCTCGATCGCCGCCCTACCCCGCGCCGACCCCGCTCCGCGTGCCCATGCCTCGCCCCTCCGCCCACGCCCCCATCGGCTCGCTCCTCCTCGCCCTCTGCGCCGCCGCGCCGGCGGCGGCGGCCTACGTGCTCCCCCCCGCGCCCGTCGCGGCCGCGCCCGCGCCGACGGCGGCGCCCCAGGAAGCGGAGCAGCAACAGGACGACCCCCGCGTCCAGGAGGCCGTCGAGGCCCTGCGCCGGGGCGACATGTCGGCGGCCCGCAGGATCGTGGACCGCCTCTTCGTGGACGAACGGGAGCGCTCGGCGCGGCGGCTGCTGGAGGAGGGGAACGCCCTCGGCGCCCTGGACGCGATCGACGAGGCCCTGGAGCTCGACCTGGTCGACCGCGCGCGGCGCGCCGACATGTTGATGGTCCGCGGGCGCGCGGCCTTCGCGGCGGCGAGCGCCTCAACGCGCTACGCCTCGCTCTTCGAGGAGGCCCTCGAGACCTTCGAGCGCGCGGCGCGCGAGGGCGCCGGGGTGAGCGCGGCCCTGCGGGCCAGCCGCGCGGCCCGCATGCTGAGCCTCCACCAGGAGGCCCTGGACCTGGCCCGCGCCGCGGTCGCCTGGATCGACGCCGGGCCCGGCCGCAGCCAGGGCCTGGACGTGGACCAGCCCTTCGCCCGGACCTGGGGCGAGGCGGCCTTCGGCCGGTACGTGGCCCACCGCCAGTCGGCGGACGGCGCGCCGGGCTCCATGGCCCTGCGCTCCAGCCTCTTCGACGAGACCCGGCGGGCCCTCGAGCGGGCCATCGGCGAGTCCCCCACCGACCCTTGGGCGTTCCAGCAGCTGTCCAACCTCTTCCTTTGGGAGCAGCGCGCGCCCGAGGCCCTCCAGACGATCCGCACGGCGCTTGCGCTCCTGCCGGACGACGAGGGGCTGCACACGACCTTCGTGCGGCAACTCGGCGACCTTACCCAGGCCGAGGCCACGGCCACCGGCGCCGACCCCGCCGCGGCGCTCCAGGCGCGCTACGACGCGATCCTCGGCGCCTACGCCGCCTTCCGGGAGCGCCACCCGGAGAACCCCCTTGGCTTCTGGTACAGCGGGTTCGAGTCCTTCTACCGCGCCCTCGACCGCTTCGAGACCGCCGCGGACGGCGCAGGCTTCGACGCCCAGGCCTTCCGCGACGCCGAGCGGCTCTTCGAGACCTGCCGCTCCCTGGAGCCGCGCTTCACCGACGCCTGCGTGGACTACGAGATCCTCTGCCGCACGGCGGCGGGCTGGTGCCACTACCAGCTCGAACAGGACGACGAGGCGGAGCGCGTGTTCTTCTCGGCCGAGCACCTGCGCCCCCTGGGCTCGCAGGCGTCCCGCGCCGGCCGCGCGGCGGGGCTCGACATGTACCTGACCGGCGCGAACGGCGGCAAGCGCCTGCCCTCGGCGCTCGCGGGCCTGGACTTCCTCGTGCGCCGCGCCACCGCCGACCCCACGGACCTCGCCGGCCTGGAGCGCGGCGCGGGCCTCGCCGACCGGATGTTCGACGCGCGGCCGGAGAACCCCAACCTCGCCAACAACGTGGGCTTCGTGAACCGGGACGCCGCGGTGCTCCGGGAGATGGAGGCCAGCGCGCGCTTCGCGCGGGCGGAGTCGAACGAGGACCGGGAGGCCGCGGCCGCGAGCCGAGCGCGCGCCCTCGAGCTCATCGAGCGGAGCTGGGCCGGCTACGTCCTGGCGGCGGCCATGACCCCCGACGACGTGCGGGTGGTCAACGACACGGGCCTGATCATGACCTACTACCTGCGCACCGACGCGGACGAGGCCGAGCGGTACCTGCTCGACGCGGTCGCCGACGGGGCGGTGCAGATCCAGGCGGAGATGGGCGAGCAGGAGCGCTACGACCTGGCCGAGGCCTGGGGCGACGCGCACCAGAACATGGGCATCCTGGAGATGACCATGCGCGGCAACCCCGCCCCCGCCCGGGAGTGGTTCGTGAAGGCGCTGGAGATCGGCCCGCCCTCCCGGGAGTGGCTGCGCACCGACGTCCTCCCCCTGCTCGACCGCTGGATCGAGGAGGGCGCCCGACCGGCCGCCCTGGACGAAATCGAGGCCAGAACCGTCTGGGCCCACAGACCCTGAGAGCATTTTCGGGCCGACTCGGCCATCATTCTCGCCCCGGCCCCTCCCGGGGCGCCCCAGCGCACCCCACAGGGAGCGGCGGCCCCCACGGGCTGGCGCTCCCCATCCGCCGGCTCCCTGGAGCCACGGTCACCACCACTTGCCACCGGCGTCATGCTGATCCACCTGACCCTCCTCGCCTCCTGCGCCCCCGCGGCGCCGGCCCTCCACGTCACGACCCCCGCGCTCCCCTCCGTCGCGCCCGCGGCGGACGACGTCGCGGACCTGATCCGCCGCGGCAAGGCGGAGCTGCTGGCGGGCAAGGCCGACCAGGCCCTGGCCTCCTTCCGCGAGGCCCACGACAAGAACGGCGGCGCCGTGGACACCGAGGTGTGGGTGCTCCGCGCCCGCATGGCCACCGGCGAGCTGGACCCGGCCTTCGAGCGCGTGGTCGAGCTGGAGGCCGAGGGGAAGGGCGGCATGGACGTCCAGTACCTGATCGGCGTCGCGCGCTACGAGTTCGGCAGGCGGCTGGAGGCCCAGGGCAGCCCCCAGGCGGGCGGCGCCTACCAGGAGGCCGCGGCCTACCTGAAGGACGTCATGGCCGCCGACGGGGACCGCTACCCCGACGCCTGGTTCCGGCTGGCTGCCGCGTCGCGCTGGATGGGAGAGCTGGAGGGCGCCTCCGCTGCCATCGACCGGGCCCTCGAGGCCTCCCGCGACGCCGAGTGCCTGGCCCTCGCCGCCAAGATCCGCGTCGCCCGGGGCGCCGCGCTGATGGGCGACGAGGCGACCCGCGCCGCGGGGACCCGCGCCATCGAGCAGGGCGTGCGCGACGCCCGCGAGGCCGCCAAGGCCCTCGGGTCCGAGAAGGAGATGGCGCGGCAGCAGGCGGACGTGCACCTGCAGCTCGGCGTCGGCCTGCTCTTCCTCGAGAAGAAGGGCGAGGCCGCGGACGCGTACGCCACGGCCATGGGCTGGGACCCGACCCAGGTGGACTACGGGCAGCTCCTCGGGAGCATGACCGACGCCGAGGGCACGGTCGCGCCCTTCGTGGCCGCCCTGGAGAAGGGCGCAGCCGCCTTCGAGAAGCGCTGGGGCAAGCGCATCAGCTCCGACGCCGGGCTGCTGTGGTGGCTCGGCTACGGCCAGTTCACCCTGGGCCGCTACGAGCCGGCCATCGCCTCCTTCGAGAGCTCGGTCGCCAAGTTCCCCGCTTACTCCAACGCCCACTGGTACGTGGCCCTCTCCCAGTACTTCCGGGGCAAGGAGCACGACGTGGAGGCTGGCCAGGCCTTCCGCCGGTTCGCGGACGCCAGCGCCGCGAGCTTCGCCCAGATGGTGAACTCGAGCCCGCAGAACAAGGCCTACCCGGGGCGCCTGCTCTTCCGCCTCTGGGACTCCCAGAAGTTCGAGGCCGCCGCGGACCTCGCCGAGGTGCGCCTGCTCGCCGACGAGACGGACCCGCTGCTCTGGAACGACGTCGGGCTCATGAACCGCGACGCCGGTGACCACGTGCGCCGCGCCGAGGTGAAGGAGCCGAAGAAGACGCCGATGGAGTACTACGAGCGGGCCCTGGTCGCCTACGAGAAGGCCCTCGAGCTGGACCGCAAGCCCCAGTACCTCAACGACGGCGCCGTCATCCTCCACTACGGCCTCCAGCGCGAGCCCGAGCGCGCCATCGCCATGTACGACGAGGCCGAGAAGCTGGCCCTTGAGATGCAGGCCAAGGGCGAGTTCGCCGAGGGCGAGGAGGAGATCGTGAAGATCGCCCTCCGCGACGCGCGGAACAACCGCAAGCTCCTCAAGCGCGCGCTCGAGCGCCAGAAGGAGAAGCAGCAGGAGAAGAAGGGCGACGGCGGCGACGCCGGCGGCCGCTGAGCCCCCTCCAGATGCTCCCGATCCGTTTCGTCGCCGGCCCCTCGGACGTCGGCGACCGGCCGGTCGTCATGGTGGACGGGTCCTTCGGGTCCGCGCCGCGCGGCGGGCTGCACCTCGCCCACTGGCCGCGGAACCGGACGCCGGACGAGCTGCGGCGCGACCTCTCCACGGAGGTCGCCTTCGCCTTCCTCGACCTCGACGCGGAGCGGCGCGCCGCCCTCGCCGAGGGCTGCGTCGCCCTCGCGCTGAACCACTACGACACCGACGGGGTCTGCGCGCTCTTCGCGCTCTCCCGGCCGGAGGCGGCCCAGCGCCACCGGGAGCTCCTCAACGCCGTGGCCGCCGCCGGCGACTTCTTCGAGGTCCGCGACGACCGCGCGTACGCGGTGGACGTGGCGCTGCAGGACCTGGGGCGCCGGTGGAAGGGGGACCGCGACGGGCTCCTGTCCGAGGCCCTCGACCTGCTCGGGCGGATGCTCGAGGACCCCGCCGCCGAGGAGGAGCGCTGGTCGGACGCCCTCGAGCGGCTCGAGCAGGACCGCCGGTCCCTGGAGGGCGCGCTCTTCGACGACCTGGTGTACCTGGACCTCGGGGTCTGGAGCGCGACGCTGCAGGGGGACGGGCCGGCCCCCACCGACGAGCCCACCTTCGACCCCGGGCGCCACGCCTTCCTCGGCTCCGGCCGGCACGACCGGGCGCTGCTCCTCGGCAGCGGGCCCGCCGGGACCACGGCGCGCCTGGTCCTCGGGACGCGCTCCTTCTTCGACGTGGTCTCCCGCCCGCCCTCGGGCCGGCCGGACCTCGCGGCCCTGGCCGCCCGCCTGAACGAGGCGGAGGGGCCCAGGGACGACGGCCACCGGTGGCTCCACCAGCCCCAGGACGGCGCCACCCCCGAGCTCTGGTTCGGGCAGGAGCCCCTGCGGCTCTACGCGGAGCACGCGGGCCGGGCGCTGGGCTGGAGCGGCATCGACCCGCTGGAGATCAAGCGGCACGTGCTCGACGCGATCCGTGACGCCTGGGTGCTCCCGGACGACGACGACGAGGCCGAGGGCGGCGAGGACATCTTCGACGTATGACGCTGCTCCTCGACACGCCCGCGGGCGAGGACGGGCTGGTGGTCCAGCGCTGCGGGCTCTGGGGCTACAACGCCATCGGGGTGGTCTCGGGCGACGAGGCCTGCGCCGTGGACCCGGGGATCACGCCCGCGGAGGTCGCGGCCTTCCGCGAGGTCCTCGAGGCCGGCGGCCGGCGGGTGACCCGCGTGGTCCTCACCCACAGCCACCACGACCACATCCGCGGGTGGGACGCCTTCCCCGGCGCGGAGGTGATCGCCCCCGAGGTCGTCGCCGCCAAGGAGGAGGGCCCCCGCGCCCGGATCCTGGCCGGCAAGGCGAAGGTGGACGAGCGCCTTGGGGTCGAGGACCCGGACTTCGCTTACCCCACCGTGGACCGCACCTTCACGGATCGGCTCACGGTCACGGTCGGGGACCTGGCCCTCGAGCTCGAGTTCCTCCCGGGCCACTCCAACTGCACCAGCGTCGTGCACGTCCCCGCCCTGGGGGCGGTGCTCACGGCCGACTACCTGGTGACCCCCGGGCTCCCCTACTGCCGCTGGGAGGTGGCGCCCTTCGAGGCGGCCCACGTCCGGCTACGCGAGCTCGTGGAGGACGCCGGGGTGGAGCTCGTCGTCCCGGCGCACAACGACCTGATCCGAGGCCGCGCCGCGGCCCTCGCCGCCATCGACGAGGAGACGGCCTACTTCGCGGCCCTGCGCGCGGACCTGGCGCGGCGGCTGGCGAGCGGGACCTCCCCCGACCGGGCCGCGCGCGCCGCCGCCGCCTTCATGGGCGAGCGCCGCGGCGTGGACCTGGGTCCGCGCGCTCGCCAGGACCTCGACAACGCGCGGCGCGTCCTCGCGGAGGGCGAGCGGGCGGCGGCGGGTCCGGCTCAGTCGAAGTAGCCGCGCATGGCCTTCTTGATCCGCGGCGTGCGGCTCTCGACCGAGGGGCGCGTCGACTCCAGCGGCGGCACCCCGGCCTCGGCCATGCGCAGGAACACGTCGCGCCGCGCGTCGTTCTTCCCCGCCAGCCGCGCGAACCAGTCCCGCCGCAGGGCACCGCGCTCCTCCTCCCCCATGGCGCCCACCAGCCCGGGCTCCGCGTCGAAGCAGCGCTGGATCACGAGGGCGGCGGCGACGGAGAGGTTGAAGGACTCGGTGAAGCCGTGCATGGGGAGGTAGACCTGCCGGTCCGACGCCGCACGGAGCTCCTCGCTGACGCCCGCCATCTCCCGGCCCATGACCAGCCCCACGCGCTCGGGGAAGGGTCGGAGCACCTCCGGCCCGGTCAGCTCCTGGGCGCCGTCGTCGAGGTCCGTCGCCCACAGCTCGAGCCCCTCCTCACGCGCGGCCGCCACGCACTCGTCGATCTCCCCGAAGAAGCGGCGCGTCAGCCAGAGGTGGCTGCCCTTGGTCACGGACCGGTGAGCCCGGACCCGCTTGTGCGGGTGCTTGATGGTCCAGACGTGCTGGATCCCGAAGGACTCGGCGGTCCGGAGCACGGCCTGGACGTTGTCGTCGTTCCAGGGGCGCTCGAGGATGAGGACGAGCCGGGACGTGCGGCGCTGCAGGACCGCCTCGGCGCGGCGGAGCCGGTGAGGGGTCTCGTCGGAGGGCTGCATCAGGACGCCTCCGGCTCGCGCCTCGCGAACCGGAACGTCCCCAGCGTAGCGACCAGCAGGGCGGCACACATCACCATCACGCCCCGAGCCCCGAGGATCGGGTAGAGCGCGCCGCCGATGATGCCCCCCGTGGCGGCGGCGAGGGTGCGCGCCGAGAAGACCACCCCGAAGGCCCCGCCGCGCTGGCCGACGCTCGCCTCCCCGGCGGCGAGGCCGAAGGCGAGCGGTCCCACGCCGGCCATCCCCACGCCCATCACGAAGCGGCCGACGAGGAGCAGCAGGAAGACGGGCGCGGCGGCCTGGATCGAGATCGCCAGGATCGAGAGGACCGCGCAGTGGAGCAGGGCGCGGCGGTGCCCGATGGAGTCGCCGTAGCGCCCCCACATGGAGAGGCTGAGCAGGTTGGCCACGGCCATGACGGCGAACGAGAGGCTGGTGGCCAGGGCCACGGACCGCTCGTGCAGTCCCAGCCCCTCGGTCCCCGCGAGGGACGTCAGCGTCTCCCAGTAGGTCCCCTCGAGCGCGCGCCCCGCGAAGAGCTCCTGCACGTAGATCTCCAGGGTCGGGTTCACGGCGCCGAGGCCGAACTGGAGCGCGAAGACCACGAGGACCGCCGACCGGAGGGCGCGCATGCGGAGCACCGCGCCCACGTCCCCCGCGGTGGAGCGCAGCACCGCGCCCACGCCGGAGCGCTCCGCGGTCGCGTCCCGCTGCTGTCGCTTGGAGGTGTCCTCCACCGCCCCGAACCAGACGATCACCGCGCCGGTGAAGGCCATGGAGCCGACCACGAAGAAGACCGACTGGTAGGAGCCGAGGAGGGCCACGAGGAAGCCGCCGAGGAGCGGCCCGAGCAGCCCGCCGATGGCGAGCGCGGTGGAGAGGTTCCCCGCCACCCGGCCCTGGCGGTCCTCGGGGGCGACGACGCTCACGAGGGTGATGCTCGGCGGGATGAACCCGGAGAAGAGCCCCTGGCCGAAGCGCATGGCGAGCAGCTGCCCGGGCGACTGGACCAGGCCCATGCCCCCCACGAAGACGGCGATCGCCAGCATGGCGCGGCAGACCATGACCTTCCGCCCGAAGCGGTCCCCGATGGCGCCCCAGAGGGGAGCGGAGAGGGTCGCGGAGAGCGGCGCCGCCGCGAAGCACACGCCCGCCCAGCGGCTGATGGAGTCCTCCCCCTCCACCCCCATCTCCTCGAGCAGGCTCGGGAAGAAGGGCAGGAAGCTCATCATCCCGATCGAGGTGATCAGGTTGGCGGTCCAGACCACCCAGTAGGTTCGCTTCCAGTGACTCTCCATGGGCCGCGCCAGGGCCCTGGTGGCGCCCGCGGGCGAAGAGGGTGCCCTCGGGCCGCCCGAGAAGCCACGGACAGGGCGGAAACACGCGCCCTCCGCTCGGATAATCTGCGGTGACCATGCTGCCGTCCCGCGTCCGACCGGGCCTGGCGTGCGCGAGCGCGCCCCCGGCCCTCCCCTGGCTCCTCCTCGCGGCGGCCCTCGTCGGGCCGGCCGCGGCAGCCAGCGACGGAGGGACCCCGCGCCCCAGCGTGGAGGCCGGCGCCGCGCTCGAGCCGCGCGGCGCGGTGCAGGACGGCCCCGCCCTGCTCGTGGTCGACCGCGAGGGGCGGCCGGTCCCCGGGGTGGCGCTGTCCTTCGTGGACCGGCTCGCGGGCACCAGCCTCGCCGCGCGGCTCCCGGGGGGCGACCGCTCCGACGACCGCGGCTGGCTCCGCTGGGCGCCCGGCGACGAGCCGAGGGCCCTCGACGTACGCTGCGGCGACCCCGAGTGGGCGGTGGCGTTCGTGCACGCGGAGCGGGTCCCGGACGAGGGGCCCGCGGACCTCGAGCGCACGGCGACCCTGGACCTCACGCGCCCCGCCGTGTGCGTCCTCGAGCGCACGGGCACGGTCGCCATCGAGGTCCTCGGCGCGGCGCCGGGCGACCGCTTCCACGCGACCTGGACGGACGTCCGGCCCGAGCCCGCGAGCCACCGCGGCGCGCGCGGCTCCACGAGCTTCACCGGGTCCCGCGGCCGCCTCCGCGCGCGGCCCGGGCGCGGCACCCTGTACGTCACCCGGGAGGGCCACCTGGGCGCGAGCGCGCTGCGCGGCGGCGCGCCCCTCCTGGTGAGCGTGGTGGCCGGGGAGACCTCCACCGTCCGCGTGCGGCTCGAGGAGGGTCCCGTCACGACCTTCCTCGCCCCCTTCGACACGATCCAGTTCTCCCGACTCCAGGCCCTCGGTCCCGACGGCGAGCTGGTGGTGGCCGACCTCCCCTTCGAGGCCTCCCCGCTGCGGGTGCCGTCGGTGGTCCCCGTGAGCGACGGCGGGGGTGCGGACGGTGGCCCCGGCCCGCGGCCGCGCCTGCCCAAGCACCTGATGCGCGCCGTCGACGGGTCCGCGGGGCTCTCCCCCCTCGGCGCGCCGCGTCCGGGACCCGGGGACCGCGAGCCCTCCCGCCCGGGGGTCGAGCGCGCGCCCGTCCTCGTGGTCTTCCCCGTCGACCTCGGCGGCAAGCTGCGGTTCCCCGAGGTCGAGCAGGGGTGGATCCGCCTCGCCCAGCAGGGGAACCAGTTCCTCACCGCCCAGCCGTTCTGGCTCCTGCCGGGCGCGCAGCCGCTCCGGTCGGCGCCCGGAGAGGCCCACCTGGACCGGCTGTTCGCGGGCGCGCCGAACCGGTTCGACGTCCGGTCCGGCGTCGCGCTCGTCCGCAGCGTCGACGCCGCGGGGAGGCCGGCGCCCCACCGCGAGGTCCTCGTGACCAGCGGCCCCCTGCCCGCCTTCCGCGCCATCACGGACGCGCGCGGTGAGCTCCGGGTGCGCGGCGCGGTCACCGACGAGGTCACCGTGGTCGCCCTCGAGTCCCTCGCCTGCCGCGCGACGGCCCGGGTCGGCGCGGAGGCCGCGGCCCTCGCCGTCGAGCCGGCCGCTGCGACGGTCCGCGGCCGCTGGCGGGGCGCGACCGCGGCGGGCCGCGTGCTGGTGATGACGCGGACCGGGGACGGGGCCTCCACCGCCGTG
>JASFWR010000188.1:0-7432 GCA_050049155.1 Planctomycetota bacterium
GCCCCCACACGGGGGGGGGGCGGCGGGGGCACCCCCCCCCCCGCCCCCCGTTCATGCTGGAGGAGGTCGCGTGGGGCGCCTCCTCAGCCGCGGCGGGCCCACGCCCGGCCGCCGGGCTCCTCAGTCGTCCCGACCCAGGGTCGAGCGGAGCTTGTCCCCGAGCTTGGACTCCGCGCGTCGGAGCATCATCCGGACCGCGTCCTCGCTCTTCCCGCCCATGCGCTCCCCGGCCTTGCGCAGGGGTAGCCCCTCGAAGAAGACCAGCGAGATCGCCTTGCGGTGCTCGGGAGAGAGCTCGGAGAGCGACTCCCGGAGCAGCTCGAAGTTCTCGTCCCGCTGGACCACCTTCGTGACCGAGAGGTCGCCGCTGACGAAGTCCATCGGCGTCGGCGCCTCCCCGCCATCGCTCGAGCCAGCGTCCATGGCGCGCTCCTTGGACAGGTCGCGCTTGCCGGCCGAGTAGAACTCGGCCTTGTC
This sequence comes from Planctomycetota bacterium, assembly GCA_050049155.1. Lineage (GTDB taxonomy): Bacteria > Planctomycetota > UBA1135 > UBA1135 > Saltatorellus. Next base: position 478 of record JASFWR010000188.1, read on the forward strand.
GCGGATCTTGTTCTGGAGGATCTGGACCAGCCAGCGGAGCAGCGAGCCCTGGCCCTGGTACTGGTAGCGGCTGAAGTCGCGGGTGGCCTCGCGGAAGGTGGTCTGGGCGAGGTCGTCGGGGTCCTCCTTGAGGCGGAGCCGCGGGCCGAGCTTGCGCCGGGCCACCTCGACCATGGTCTGGTGGTAGCGCGCGAACAGGTCGTTCAGCGCGTCCACGTCCCCCTCGTGCGCGGCGTCCACGAGACGCCGGATCTCGTCGTCTCCGCTGAGCTCCTCGCTCTTCTTCCCGGGGTCGTCGGCCATGGCTGAGCCCAGAGTCTAGCCTCGCGGCGCCCCGGGCGCGCCGCCCTTGGGCGGGGACCCGGACGGGCCCCGGATCGCTCCGATCGTCAGCCCTGATCGCCGTGGGCCGGATCCCCATCCGGTTCCCCGGATGAGGTCCCGGCTCAGTCCCCGGCTCAGTCCCCGGCGGAGTCCCCACCGGGGGCGTCCTCACCGTCGGCCCCTTCCGGCGCGGACCCATCCGGTGCGGCCTCGCCGGCCAGCCGGGCGAGGAAGTCCGGCTCCAGCAGGACGGTCACCCCGAGGGCCTCGGCCTTCTTCGCCTTGGAGCCGGGCTTGCCCCCCACCACGAGGAAGGTGGTCTTCGCGCTGACCGAGGAGGCGACCCGCCCCCCCTGGGCCTCCACCGCCTTCTTGGCCTCGAAGCGGCTCATGCCCTCCAGGGTCCCGGTGAAGACGACGGTGGTCCCGTCGAAGGCGGAGCCGCCCTCGGACGCCTCCTCCTCCTCGATCTCCACGCCGCTGGCCAGAAGGGCCTCGATGAGCTCCAGGTTCCGGGGCTCCTGGAACCAGGCCACGATCCGGGCCCCGACCTCGTCCCCGATGCCGTCCACGACCACCAGCTGCTCGAGGGTCGCCCCACGGACCTCCTCGAGGCCCTGGAGGTTCCGCGACAGCAGCCTCGCGGTGGCCCCGCCCACCTCGGGGATGGAGAGGGCCGCGAGGAAGCGGTCGAGGGGCGCCTTCCGCGCCTCGTCGAGCTCCCGCTTCAGGTTGTCCACGGACTTCTGCCCCCACCGCTCCAGCGCCACGAGCGCCTCGTCCGGGACCTCGCGCAGGGCGAAGAGGTCCGCGGGGGACGAGAGCAGTCCGGCGTCGAACAGCTGCACGATCATCTTCTCCCCGAGGGAGTCGATCTCGAAGCCGCTGCGGCCCGCCATGTGGACCGTGCGGCCGATGACCTGGGGCCGGCACCCGTACACGTTCGGGCAGCGCACGTACTTGCCCTCCCGGACCACGCTCGCCCCGCACGCGGGGCACTGCTCCGGCATCGCGAAGGCCTCCCCGTGGGCCACGATCGCCCCGGCCCGCGGCGCACCGTCCTCCCCGCGCAGGCTCTCGGGGATGGCCTCCGTCCAGCCCGCCGGCGCGCGCTTCGGCCCCTCCTTCGCCACGCCCGTGATCTGGGGAATGACGTCCCCGGCCCGCTTCACCTGGACCCGGTCCCCCGGCTTCGCCCCGAGGGTGAGGACGTAGTCCTCGTTGTGGAGCGTCGCGTGGCGCACGGTGACCCCGAGGACCTCCACCGGGTCCACGTGGGCCCGGGGCGTCAGGCGCCCGTTGACGCCCACCTGGATCTCGATCGCCCGGAGGATCGACGTCGCCTCCACGGGGGCGAACTTGTGGGCGTACTGCCACTTCGTGGCGCGGGCCGTGCTCCCCAGGCGCTCCCGGAGCTCCACGTCGTCGAGCTTTGCCACGATCCCGTCCATCTCGAAGGGGATCTCGTCCCGCCGCGCCTCCATGCGCGCGTGGTACTCGAGGCAGCCGTCGATCCCCTGCACCGTCGCGTCCTCGCTCGGCGACGAGAAGCCCCACGCCTCGAGGAGCGTCAGCCGTTCCGCGTGGGAGGCGGGCAGGTCGAGGCCCTCGCAGCGGACGATGGCGTAGGGGTGGAACTCCAGGGGATAGCGACGGACCTCCGCCGGATCGCTCCGGCGGAGCGCGCCCGCGGTGGCGTTGCGCGCGTTGGCGAGGGTCGGCTGCCCGCGCTCCTCACGCTGGACGTTGAAGCGGTCGAAGCGGTCCCGGGCGATCAGCACCTCGCCGCGCACCTCGAGCAGCTCCGGCGGCGCGTCGAGGCCGAGGGACAGGGGGACGTCTCGGACCGTGCGCAGGTTGGCCGTGATGTCCTCCCCGGTGGTCCCGTCCCCGCGGGTGAGCCCCTGCACGAGGCGCCCCTCCCGGTAGATCAGCGCCGCGGAGACGCCGTCGAACTTGGGCTCCACGTGCCAGGCGAGGTGCTCGCCCTCCTCGAGGCCGAGGAAGCGGTGCACCTTGCTCGCGAAGTCCCGGGCCTCCTCCTCGCTCCGCAGGCTCTCGATGGAGAGCATCGACACCGCGTGCCGGACCTTCTCGAAGCTGTCCCCCTCGGGCAGCGGCGCCCCCACCCGCTGGGTGGGGCTCTCCGGGGTCACCAGGTCGGGGTGCGCCTCCTCGAGGGACTGGAGCCGTCGGAAGAGGGCGTCGTACTCCGCGTCGGAGATCTCGCTGCGGCCCTCGTTGTAGTAGAGCCGGTCGTGCCGGAGGATCTCGGCCCGCAGGGCCTCCAGCTCCCGGGCGGGGCCCGCGTCCTTCGAGGCAGGGGGCGTCACGAGCGCCTCCTCGGACGGACCGTCTCGCGGGCTTCGTCCGCCGCCCGCCGTCCGGCAGCGAGCCGGGGCCCGGCCTGGACCGAGGTCGACGTCCGCTGTCCCAGCGGCCACCTGACCGCGAACCGTGCCTTCCCGAGCCGCTGCATGGGTGAGAGTGTCCCCGACGGGCGGACCCGAGTCCATGAGCGAGGGGCCGAGGGTGCCCAGGAAACAGCCCGCCGAACAGGCCACCACACCGCTCACCGCGCAGGGCATCAGGCAGGGCGCCAGGAAGGGCAACAGACCGGCCAGCACCCATGCCGCGGCCCGGGCCGAGCGAGGCACGCACGGAGGGGAGGACTCAGGGGGCGACGGCCTACTCGTCATGCCCCTGTGGACGGGCAGAGACGCTCACGGTTGCGGCCACGCGACCGGTGGCCGCCCCCAGCGGCCCAGGACTCAGCGGCCCAGGACTCGGCGACCCAGGACTCGGCGACCCAGGCCTCGGCCACCCGGGCCGCAGCCCGCGACCCGCGCCGGGCCTCAGGACCCGAGCTCGTCGCCGCGGAAGGCCGCCGGCAGCAGCTCGTCCACGGACCAGCGGGCGGTCGATCCGTTCGCCGCCTCCGACACCACGAGCGCCCCGGGCGCGAACTCCGCCAGCCACTGCCGGCAGGCCCCGCAGGGCGCGGTCGGGGTGTCGGCGTCGGTGCGGATCGCCACGACCACCACGGGCTCCGCCGAGGGCGCCCCGGCGAGGTCGGTGACCCGGCTCGACAGGGCGTTCCGCTCGGCGCAAAGCGTCAGCCCGAAGCTCGCGCTCTCGACGTTGCACCCCCGGTGCAGGGTGCCGCCCGCGTCCACCACGGCGGCCCCCACCCGGAAGCGGGAGTACGGCGCGTGGGCCGCGTCCTTGGCCGCCCGCGCGGCCTCGAGGGCGCGCTCGATGGATCGCTCGTCGGGTTGGTTCGGACCGTTCACGCCCCCAAGCTTCACGCCGCCGCGCGCCGGTGTAAAGGCCGACGGGTCGTCTCGCGGCCGCCCCGTGGGAGCGAGCCCCCTGCCCCCCCGCCGCGGGGCTCAGCCCAGCGCGGCGGCCATGGCGTCCTCCAGCGGCCGCGGGTCCCCCGCCGCGGGGCTCCAGCCGTCGTAGGCCACGCGGCTCCGCCGGAGGAGCCGCCCGTCGCTCTCCCGCCTCGACTCCTGGGTCGCGATCCGCACGTCCGCGACCCGGCCGAGCAACTCCTCTGGCTCCACGTCCATGGAGGCGCTCACGTCGAAGCCCAGGGCGGCGAGCACGAGCCGCACCCGATGCAGCCCGCGCTCCGTGAAGTTGAGCCAGTCCAGCACCGCCGTACGCCCCGCGAGGTCCCCCCCGTCGAGCTCCATGCGGAGCATCCAGGACTCGCGCCCGTCGCCGGTCCGCGCCGGCCGCACCTCCCCCACCCGCATCCGGTAGGTCCCGTCCTCGACGACCACGAAGTCGTCCACCTGCTCACCGTCGCACGCCTCGATCCGCATGGCTCCGTTCTCCTCGGCCGGCTCCTGCTCCGGCCCCACATCCGGCGCTCACGCCGGCTCGAAGTGAAGTGTCGGGCGCACCACGGCGCGCGCCCCGCAGGCCATGGACGACCGCGGCCGGGCCCGGTTGCGCCCGCGCTCAGGCGGACCGGCCCGGGAGCTCCAGGGCCGCGCGGTAGGTCCCCGCGTAGGCCCGCACGGACGCCTCGATCGGGTCCGCGTAGCCGCCCCCGAGGGTCAGCGCCACCGGCAGCCCCGCCGAGCGGAACCTCCCCAGCGCCCGCCGGTCCCGCTCGGCGACGCCCTCCTCGCTCAGGGAGAGGCGACCGAGCCGGTCCACCTCGAGCACGTCGACGCCCCCCTGGTAGAGGACGAGGTCCGGCCGCGAGCGCTCGAGGGCCTCGTCGAGCGCGGCCTCCAGGGCCGCGAGGTAGGCGTCGTCCCCGGTCCCGTCCGGCAGCGGGACGTCCAGGTCGCTGCGCTGCTTGCGGCTCGGGAAGTTGCGCTCCCCGTGGAGAGAACAGGTGAACACCCGCGGGTCCTCCTCGAAGATCGCCGCCGTCCCGTCCCCCTGGTGCACGTCCACGTCGAACACGAGCACCCGCTCCACCGCGCCCCGGTCCAGCACCCGCCGCGCCGCGACCGCCAGGTCGTTGAACACGCAGTAGCCCGACCCGAAGTCCCGGTAGGCGTGGTGGGTCCCGCCCGCGAGCGTTCCCGAGAGCCCGTCCTCCAGGGCGGCGTCCACCGCCGCGAGGGTGCTCCCCACGCTCCCGAGCGACCGCATCACCATGGCCTCCGACCAGGGGAAGCCGATGCGCTGCACCACCTTGCGGGGCAGGTCCCCGTCGAGGAACCCCTGCACGTACCCCGCGTCGTGCACCGCGAACAGGTCCTCCAGGGGGGCGGTCGTCGCCGGGTGGAGGTCCCCGTCCGCCACGAGCCCCTCGGCCGCGAGCCGCGCGCGCAGGAGCGCGTATTTGTGCATGGGGAAGCGGTGCTTGGGGGGCAGCACCACCTCGAAGTGGTCGCAGTAGAAGACGCGCACGGGCGGAGTCTAGCCGCGCCGGGCGCCGCACGGGCGGTCGCCGGCCGCTCCGGGTCAGGTCGCCGCAGCCGCGGTCGCGGCCGCCAGGGCGCGCGCGGCGTTGTGGTACGCGATCGCCGCCAGGGTCCCGTCGTCCACCCCGCGCCGCGCGAGGACCTCGAGCAGCGCCGGGTAGCCGCTGGCGTCCTCGAGCCCCGCGGGCCTGCGGTCGATGCCGTCGAAGTCGGCGCCGATGGCCACGTGCTCCGGCCCGGCGACCTCGAGGGCGTGGAGCACGTGGTCCGCCACCCGCTCCAGGGGGAAGGGCGGCATCCCGGACTGGATGGCGTCCCCCTCAAGGAGCAGCCGCTCGGTCGGGTTGGCGCCGCCCGCCTCCAGGTAGGGGCGCGTCTTGCGGAAGGCCTGCTCCGCCCGGCGCTCCCCCTCGTCGAGGAAGGCGGTGGCGAAGGGGATCCCGAGGACGCCCCCCCGCTCGGCCAGGGCGCGCAGCTGCTCGTCGGTCACGTTGCGCGGGTGATCGCTCAGGGCGCGGCAGCCGGAGTGGCTCACCATGGGCGGCGCGGCCGCGACCTCGAGGGCGTCGAAGAAGGTGCGCTCGCCCGCGTGGGAGAGGTCCACCAGCATCCCGAGCTCCCCCATGCGCCGGACCACGTCGCGGCCGAGCGCCGACAGGCCCTCGGGCACCCCCGCGCCCGCACCCTCGCGGCACGAGCGCGCCCAGCTCAGGTGGTTGTTCCAGGTCAGGGTCATGACGCGCACGCCGCGCGCCGCGTAGTGGTCGAGCTGCTCGAGGTCGTCCTCGATGGCGTGCCCCCCCTCGATGGCCAGCACGCAGGCCAGCCGCTCGGGGTCGGGCTCGAGCAGGTCGGCGCCGTCGGTCACCTGGCGCAGGGACCCGGGGTGGCGGGCGAACAGGTCCTCGGCCGCGTCCAGGAGCGCGTTCGTCCGGCGCTTGGCCGCCCCGGGCTCCTCCGCGTAGGGGCCGTCGATCCATGCGGTGAGGACCACGGCCGCGAGCCCCCCCCGGCGCCCGCGCACGAGGTCCAGGTGCCCGTGGGTCTCCTGGCCGAGGTCGTGGCCGAGGTCGAGGGCCCGCTGGAGGGCGTCCGCGTGACAGTCGAAGACCGGGAGCATGGGGCCAAGGTAGCGTCGGGCCGGCCGGATCCGCTCCCCGCCGCCCTGCCACGGTGACAGGGGGGCGGGGGGGCCCGCCCGCGCCCTGCCACGTTGGCAGCGGTGGACCCCCGCCTGCGGGGGGCCGGAGGGGCTCTCAGGCCCCGGGACAGGGCCTCCGGGAACCCGCGCCGGCGGGGCCCGGGCCGGCGGGCGGGAGAGCGGCACGGCGTTTGCACCCTCCGCGCGGACCCATGGACCGCCGAATCCTCATCGCCGACGACGACACCTGTGTGCGACAGGGAGCCGCCGAGCTCCTCGTCAGCTCGGGCCTCACCGTCGTGGAGGCCGGGGACGGCGAGGAGGCCATGGTGGTGGTCGAGCGGGCCTTCACGGCCGGCGAGCCCCTGCACCTGGTCCTGGCGGACGTCCACATGCCGCCCCCCGAGCAGCCCACCGACCTCGGCCTCGAGCCGGGCGACGGCGGGCTGGCCCTCTTCAGCCTCCTCCAGGGCCAGCGCCCCGAGCTGCCCTGCATCCTCTGGTCCGGCGCCGCCTCCGACGGCGTCGCCAGCTGGGCCCTGCGCCAGGGCGCGCGCGCGTTCCTCCGCAAGCCGGTCCAGCCCCTCGAGCTCCG
>JASFWR010000158.1:0-8299 GCA_050049155.1 Planctomycetota bacterium
TTCCACGGTCACGTGCTGGAGGGGTACTTCCCGGGTCCGGTCTCCGCGGCCATGCGGCGGGTGGAGGCCCGGCTCGCCCGGGACACCCACGGGATCCTGGCCGTCTCCGAGGCCACCCGGGACGACCTGGTGCGCCTCGGCGTGACGGCGGCGGAGCGGGTCGAGGTGGTGCCGCCCGGCGTCCGGCTCGGCGGCCTGCTCGACCTGCCGCTGCGCCGGGGCGCGAGCCTCCGGGACCGGCTGAGCCTGCACCCCGACGACGTGGCCGTGGGGGTCGTGGGTCGGCTGGCGCCGGTCAAGCGCACGGTGCTCGCCCTCGACGTCTTCGAGGACGTGGCCCTGGAGTTCCCCGGGGCGCACCTGCTCGTGGTGGGCGACGGCGGGGAGCGCGCCCGGGTCGAGGCGCGCCGCGCGCAGCTCCCCGAGGGGGTCCGCCAGCGCGTCCACCTGCTGGGCGCGGTGCAGGACGTGGGCCCCGTCCACGAGGCCCTGGACGTGCTCCTCTCCACCTCCTTCGCCGAGGGCATGCCGGTGGCCATGATCGAGGCGGGGGCGGCGGCGCGGCCCGTGGTGTCCACCGCGGTGGGCGGCGTCCCGGAGCTCGTCCGGAGCGGCATCACCGGCCTCCTCGGCGTGGACCGGGCGGGACTCGCGGCGGCGCTCGCCGGGCTCGTCGGGGACGCCGATCGGCGGCTGGAGATGGGGCGCGCCGCGCGGGAGCGCGTGCGCGCCGAACACTCTGCCGACGCACTGGCGGATCGGCTCGAAGACGTCTATGCGCGGATGGTAGGTTCCGGCGAGTGAACCTCCTCATGGTGAGCGGCGACCGGCAGGTCGTCATCGGCGAGCGCGGCCCGTTCTGGTCGATGCAGCGCCACTTCTCGACCTTCTTCGGCCGGATCGACGTCCTCGTCCCCGGCCCGGGGGCGGAGGTGGTCACGGACACGATCCACGGCAACGTGCACTTCCACGTGGGGCCCGAGGGGCGCGCGGCGATGCCGGCGTGGATCGCCTCGAGGGGGGCGGAGCTCCTGGCCGAGCACCGGCACGGGCTCGTGGTGTCCCACGACTACGGCACCTTCTACAACGGGCGCGGCGCGGCGCGGCTGTCCCGGGCGACGGGCGTCCCGCTGGTCTCCGAGCTGCACCACATCCCCGGCCACCCGGTGGCGAGCGGGGCGGTGGAGCGCCTCGAGAAGCTCATGGCGCGGCTGTACGTCCGCTGGGCGCGCCGCCACGTGCGGGCCTTCCGCGTGGTGAACGAGACCGAGACGCCGGCGCTCCTCCGGCGCTGGGGCGTCCCGGAGGACCGCATCGCGGTGCTGCCGAGCCAGTACCTGGACTTCGACGTCTTCCGCCCGTCCGAGGGCCCCAGCTGCGAGGGCCCCAGCGGCGAGGGCTCCAGCGGCGAGGTGTACCGCGTGGCGGAGCGCGACGTGGTCTTCGTCGGGCGCATGGCCGCCAACAAGGGGGTGGACCGGATCCTCGACGCCCTCGCGCGCTGCGCCGGCCAGGGCCGCACCTACCGCGCGACCTTCGTGGGCAAGGGCCCCGAGCGAGAGCGGTGGATGGCGCGCGCCCGGCAGCTCGGGCTCGGGGACAGCACCGAGTGGATCGAGTGGATCGCCGAGCCCGCGCAGCTGGCCGACGTCTACCGCACGAGCCGGGTGTGCGTCTGCGCGTCCACGTGCGAGGGCGGCCCGCGGTTCACCGTGGAGGCCATGGCCTGCGAGGTGCCCGTGATCTCGACGCCGGTGGGGGTGATGACCGACCTGCTGGCCGACGGCGCGGCGGGGCGCCTGACCGGCTTCGACGCGGCCTCGCTGGCGGCGGCCCTCGACGACGTCCTCGGGGACGAGGCGCGGCGCCGGGGGCTCGGCGCGGAGGCCGCGCGCCGGGTCCAGCCCTTCGAGTACCACGCCGCCCTGGAGCGCTACGCCCGGGGACTGATCGATCTGGCGGGCGGCGAGGGGGCTCCGGCTTGAGGCTCGTCTTCGTGACCCAGGTCCTGGACCGGCAGGACGCCGTCCTCGGCTTCGTCTCCCGCTGGGTGCGGGGGCTGGCCGAGGCCGCGGAGCAGGTGCGGGTGGTCGCGCTCGAGGTGGGGGACACCTCGGGCCTCCCGGACAACGTGGACTGGGTGGAGCTCGGCCGCCGCGGCGCGGTCGGGCGCTACCTCCGCTACCGGCGCGCCCTGGGCGACGCCTTCGGCCGTGGACCGAGCGGGGGCTTCGACGGCCTCCTCACGCACATGGTCCCGCGGTACTCCACCGTGGCGGCCGGCTGGGCGGCGCGGGCGGGCGTCGCGCACTACCTCTGGTACACCCACAAGGGCGTGGACCGCCGGCTCCTCCGGGCGATCGAGCGGGTGGACGGCGTCTTCACCGCCTCCGAGGAGTCGCTGCGGGTGGAGACCCCCAAGCGCATCGTGACCGGGCACGGGATCGACGCCGAGCACTTCGACGTGGCGCCCGTGCCGTTGCCCGCGTCTGTACCCGCTTCTGGGCCCGCGCCCGGTTCCGCGGAGGCAGGGGGCGCCGCGCTCCTGTCGGTCGGTCGCCTCACGGCCGCGAAGGACCCGGTGTGCATCCTCGACGCCGTCGCGCGGCTGCGCGCGGAGGGGCGCGACGTGACGCTCACCTGGGCGGGCGGCGGCCTGGTGGCCCGGGACGACCAATACGCGGGCCGGGTCATGGAGGCGGTCCGCGAGCTCGGGCTCGGGGACGCGGTGCGCTTCGTGGGCGCCGTGCCCTATCCCCGGGTCCCGGAGCTCTACGCCGCGGCCGACCTGTTCGTCTCGGCGAGCCGGACCGGGAGCGTCGACAAGGTCCTGCTGGAGGCCATGGCCGCCCGCCGTCCCCTGGTGAGCTGCAACGACTCCCTCGGCCCGCTGCTCTCGTCGGACCCGGCCCTCGCCCCCTGGGCCGGAGACTGCACGTTCCCCGTGGGGGACGGCGCGGCCCTCGCGGAGCGGGTCGCCTGCTGGCTCGACCTCGACGCCGGGGAGCGGGGGGCGCGCGCGGAGGCGTTGCGGGCCCACGTGGTCCGCGAGCACGACGTGGACCGGCTGATGGCGCGGCTCGTGCGGACGATGGAGGCGCGCGGCGGCGCGGACGGAGCGGCCTGATGGAGCCCGCGTCCATGGACGGAGCCGCCGGCGCGCGCGCAGCGATCACGGAGCCCCTGCACCGGGTCCTGGCGTGGCTCGCCTCCCACGGCGAGGGGCGCGAGGACGGCGCCCTCGTCTGCGGCGAGCACCGGATCGAGCACACGGGCAAGGTGGCGGGGGTGGTGGTGCTCGCCACCGAGCTCGCGCGGTACGCGGCGCCCGACGAGCGGCAGCGGCTCTTCGAGCTGGCCCGCGGGCAGTGCGCGCGGATCGCGGGGCGGCTGGAGCGAGAGGGGGACAGCACCTGCTTCACCTTCCGCCCCGGGCGCCACGACCCCTACAACTGCTCCAACAGCGTCATCGACGGGGGGGCCTGCAGCGACGCCCTGGCGACGTTCGTGCTGGCCTTCGGGGAGGGGCTGCCGCCGGAGGAGCGCGAGCGGTACGCCCACGCGAGCGTCCTCCACGCCCAGACGTACCTGCGCTACGCCATCGTCGACAAGGGCGTCCCGGCCCAGTGCGCCTGGGCCATGACCGGCGCGGCGCAGGCGTTCCGGCTCTCGGGCCACGAGGTGCTCCGGCTCGCGTGCGAGGTCGGGGCCGAACGACTCGCGGACCGCCAGCGCGCGGACGGCAGCTTCCCCTACCACCCGGCCGACTGGGGAGCCGCCCACCCCGGGGCGGGGGACGCGAGCGCCTACTACCAGTCGCGGGTCACGGCCTTCACCTCCTTCGCCCTCGAGGCGGCCCTCGGCCCCGACGCGGGCGCGGCCGCGGACACCGCCGCCGCCGCGGGGCTGGACTTCCTCCATGGGCTCGTGGGCCCGGACGGCGTCAAGGTGGGCTCGGTGGAGGCGAAGCCCTGGTACTGGGGCGCCGAGTACGAGGTGGCCTCCCACCCCTTCGACATCGCCGCCTTCGCTGTGGAGTGGCGCCGCACCCGCGCGCCCCGGGCGGCCGAGGCCCTCCGCGCCTCCTGGCGGGCGTGGCTCTCGCACCTGGAGCCCGGCGGCGCGCCGCGGTCCCATCTGCCCGGCGCCCACGGGGAGCGGCGCCGCGGCGCGAGCTACCAGTGCGCCTTCTTCTGGGCGGCCCACGCCTGCTGGATCGCGCGGTCGATCCCTGAGCTCGCGGAGGCGCTGGCCTGCGAGGGCTCGGCGGCGGGTGCGCCCGAGGAGCCCCGCGGGTGGCGGACCTTCCCCGACGTGGACCTGGCGCGGCTGGACACGGAGGACGTGGTGGCCTGGGTGCGCGGCGCGCGGCCGCCCGGCAACCGGAGCCACGGCAGCCCGGCCGGCGGGCTCCTGCGGGTCTTCAGCCGGGCCGCGGGCCGCGACCTCTACCAGGCGCCGTACCTGGAGCGGCGGGCGCCTGCGAACTGGAGCGGGAGCTCCGGCCTCTTCGACCCGGGGCGCGGGTGGCGCGCCGGCGCCGCCGACCTGCGCTTCTCGGCGTGGCTGACGCGGAACCGCCTGCGGGCGGGGGACGGCGTCGCCGCCCTCGGGATCCCGCTCCACACCCTCCGTCGCTCCGTGGCGTCGTTCGCGTCGTCCGCGGTGAGCACCGCGTTCGACCGCGCCGCGCGGCTGGAGCGGGTGTCGGAGAACGAGGTGCGGCTGGAGTCGTGCCTCGCCCACCGCGACGGGTCGCCGGCGGGGGGCCGCGTGGAGCGCACGTTCCGGCGGGCGGGCGCCGGCCTCGAGGTCGAGGAGCGATTGCTGGACGACGGGGGCGTCCGGGGCCTGTGGTTCCGGCCCCCCCTGGGGGCCACGATCCTGCTCGAGGAACCCGGGCACATCCGCTACAGGTTCGGCCGCGGCGCGGACGAGGGGACCGGGTAGGGTTCAGACCGCCGCCGGTCGTCCCGGGACGGGACGCTGGATCCAGGGAACGCCTTGAGCGATCAGCCGCAACGAGACCCCGCGCCCTCCGCGCTGCAGGAAGTCCTCCTCCAGAGGACCGCGCCGGTCGTGGCCGCGGGCGCGCTCGCGGGGGCGCTGGACGGCGCGGTGCGGGTGCTCGGGATCGACCCCGGCCTCTTCCTGCTCCAGGCTCGCCACTTCGGGCTGACGGAGGCCCTCGGCGCGGGGCTGCCCGCCGCGACCGAGCTCCCGGGCCGGCTGCTCGCCCTGACCCAGGCGGTCTTCCACTACGCGCTGCTCGCCGGCGTGCTCGGGGCCGCGGCGGGCGCCCTCGGCGTGGTCCTGCGCCGGGTCCGCGGCGGCGCCACCCCCGACCCCGAGCGGGTCGCGCGGGTCGCCTTCACCCGGGCCCTCGGGCTCTGGCTGGCCGTGGCCCTCTACTGGAGCACGCGCTCCGTCGTCTACTCCGGCCTGCCGGCCACGGACCCCCGCCGGCTCGCGGCGGCGGCCGTCATCCTCGCCGCCGGGATGGTCCTGGCCGGCTTGCTGGTGCGCGTCCTCCCGATGGGCGGACGGCGCGCGGGCCTCCGCCTGCTCGGCGGCGCCGCCCTGATCGGCGCCGGCGTGACCGCCCTCGGCCTCGGCGGCGGCGCCGCCCGCGGGCGGGTCGAGGGGGCCAACGCCGACCTGCCGAACGTGCTGCTCGTGGTGGTGGACGCCCTGCGCCAGGACACGCTGGGGCCCTACGGGGACCCGGAGGTCCACACGCCGAGCTTCGACCGCCTCGCCGCCGAGGGCGTGACCTTCACCGACGCCCGGACCCAGGCGCCGTTCACCTGGCCCAGCTTCGGCTCCTTCCTCACGGGCAAGGTCCCCCGGCGCCACGGGTTGATCCGCATGGAGCCGGGGCTGCGCTTCCCGGTGAACGCCACGCTCCCGGTGCTCCTCAAGCAGGGGGTCACGGCGGAGGGCGAGGCGCTGGACGAGGAGGACTGGATCGCCGGCGCCTTCATGACCGGCACCCTCTCCCACGGCTCGGGTCTGCTCGGCGGGTTCGACGCGTACCTCGAGGCGCTGGTGGGCCACGAGCTGGTGGACGTGCACGACGGCTGGAGCGAGTTCCGCTCGGGGCTGCTCCCGTGGCTGGTGCTGAACAAGCTGAGCCAGAAGCAGGACCGGCACCTGGTGACGAGCACGGCGGAGCGCTGGCTCCGGGAGCACGCGGACCGGCGGTTCATGGCCATGGTCCACCTGTACTCCACCCACACCCCGTACGACCCGGCCCCCGAGTTCCGGGAGCGGCACCTGGACCCGAGCTACGACGGGCCCATCACCGCCTTCTACGCCTCCCAGCGCGAGGCCATCGAGGACGGCGAGTACACCCTCACCCCCGCGGACGAGCTCCGCATCCGCCGGCTCTACCTGGCGGGGGTGGAGCAGGCCGACCGGATGATCGGGCGGCTCCTCGCCACCCTGGAGGGCGCGGGCGTGCTCGACGACACGATCGTGATCGTCACCTCGGACCACGGCGAGTCCCTGGGGGAGCACGGGCTGTGGGAGCACAACTGGATGTACGAGGACAACCTCCGCGTCCCCCTGCTCATGCGCTTCCCCGGAGGCCTGCCCGCGGGCGCCCGGGTGGAGGGGCTGGTGGACACCATCGACCTGCTCCCCACGGTCCTCGACCTCGCGGGGCTCGAGGCCCCCGAGCGGGCGGAGGACGTGGAGGCCGAGCAGCGGGCCAAGGGCGGCGCCCTCGACCTGCGCAGCCGGCGCCTCTGGGACGCCATCGACGGGCGCTCCCTCGTCCCGCTCGTCCACGGGGAGGCCCCGCCGCCCCGGGAGGTGGCCTTCGCGGAGAACGGGCGCTTCATGTCCGCGCAGTCGGCGCGGTGGAAGCTGATCGTGCGCCGCGAGCTGGTGCGCGAGGGCACCGTCGCCTCCCTCCTGCGGGAGGACGAGGCGCCGCGGCTCTTCGACCTGGAGGCCGACCCGGCGGAGCTCGTGAACCGCTTCCGGGCGGGGGACGAGGAGGCGCTCGCCGCGGCGGAGCGCCTGCTCGACGCGCTCCGCGCGCACAGCGCCCGGCTGCCCATCCGCGAGGACCAGGTCCTGCGAGGCGCCCGGGACCTGCGGGCCGAGGGGCTCTTCAAGAGCCTCGGCTACGGCGGGGGCGTCGGGGCCGACGACCAGGGGGGTGAGGATGGCTGATCGAGCCGCCGGCGAGCCGCCCCTGGTCCTCGTGGCCAACGCCCGCATGCCCTCGGCCCGGGCCCAGTCCGTCCAGCTGTGCCGCGCGGCGCAGGCGTTCCACGACCTGGGCGCGGACACCACCGTCGTGCACGCGCGGCGGCGGGACACGCCCCACCGGCCGGCGGCGGAGGTCTGGGGCGCGCTCGCGTCCACGCCGGGCGCGGCGCCGCGGCGGGGGTGGCCGGCCCTCGAGGCCGTGCCCTGCGTCGACTGGATCGACGCCGTGCCGCGCGCCCTCCAGTTCGTCCCCGCCCGCCTCCAGGAGTGGACCTTCGGCCGCGCCGCGGCCCGGGCGGTGCGGTCGCGGCACGGGGACGCCCGCGTGCTGGTCCGCGACCTCGAGGCGGCCGTGGAGCTCCGCGGCCGGCGGGGCGTGGCCCTCGAGCTCCACCGCGTCCCCGGCGGCGAGGTCCGTCGGCGCTGGCTGGCCCGCTGCGTGGCCGCGGGGCAGCCGGTGGTCGCCATCAGCGGCGGCGTCCGGGCGGACCTCGAGGCCCTCGGGGTCCCCGCGGATCGAATCACCGTGGAGCACGACGCCCACGACCCCGCCGCCAGCGCGGCGCTCCCGGGTCGCGCCGAGGCGCGGGCTGCCCTGGGGCTCGAGCCGGACGAGGAGGTGATCCTCTACGCCGGCGGCCTCCTGCGCTGGAAGGGGGTGGACGTGCTGGTGGACGCCGCGCGCGCGGGCGCCCTCGGCGGCGCCACGGTGCTGGTGGTGGGGGGGATGGAAGCCGACGTGGCGGCGCTCCGCGGCCGCGCGGACGGCGTCCCGTCGGTGCGCGTGCTCGGCCACCGCCCCGCCCACGAGGTCCCCACCTTCCTCGCCGCCGCGGACGTCGGCGTGGTGCCCAACCGCCGCACGCCGCGGATCAGCTCCCACCACACCTCGCCCCTGAAGGTCTTCGAGGCCATGGCCGCGCGGCTGCCGCTGGTGGTGAGCGACCTGCCGAGCCTGCGAGACGTGCTGGCCCCCGACGAGGCGGTGTTCGTGGAGCCGGAGTCCGTCGACGCCCTCGGCGCCGGCGTGCGCCGCCTCCTGGCCGACCCCTCCGGCCGCGCTGCCATGGCCGAGCGG
>JASFWR010000159.1:0-8254 GCA_050049155.1 Planctomycetota bacterium
GAGCGGCTCGCGCTCGGTGTCCTCGAGGTCGATGACGCGCCCCTCCATAAGGCGCACCCGCCGCTCCTCAACCTCCCACTTCTCGGCCACCGCGGTCACCACCTGCGCGCGGAGCTTGCGCGCCGCGTCGATGGCGGCGTTGCCGACCATGAAGGTGACCCGGCTCGAGTAGGCGCCGAGGTCGACGGGGCAGAGGTCGGAGTCGGCCGCGATGACCCGGACGTCTTCGGGGTCCATGCCGAGCTCCTCGGCCACGAGGTACCGCACGACCGAGCTCGAGCCCTGGCCGATGTCGTTGGCGCCGCTGAACACGGTGACGAGCCCGGAGCGGTCGACCTTCAGCTGGATGCCCGCCTGGGGCATGTCGTTCGGGTAGATCGGGTAATTCGTGCCTGAGATGTACATGGAGCCCGCCACGCCGAGGCCGCGCCCCTGGGGGAGCTTGCCGCGCCGCTCGGTCCAGCCCGAGCCCCGCTCCACCTTGTCCAGGCACTCCATGAAGCCGCTGGAGGTGATGCGCTGGCCGTTGACGGTCTTGGTGTGCTCGCCGTGGAAGTTCTTGCGGCGGATCTCGATCGGGTCGAGCCCGAGCTGCTCGGCCACCTCGTCCAGCTGACACTCGAAGGCGAAGCGCGGCTGCACGGAGCCGTGACCGCGCTTGGGGCCGCAGGGCGGCTTGTTCGTGAACACCCGGGTGGAGTCGAAGCGGTACGACGGGAAGTCGTAGGGGCCCGACAGCAGCTGACCCGAGTAGTAGGTCGTGACGAGTCCGAAGGAGCTGTACGACCCGCCGTCGATGAGGATCTTCGCGTCGACGCCGGTGATCTTGCCGTCCTTGGTGGCGCTCGTGCGGTAGTCGAGCTCCATGGGATGCCGGCCGCGGTGCGCGTAGAAGACCTCCTCCCGGGTCCAGAGCATCTTGACCGGGCGCCCGGTCACCTGCGCCAGCTTGGCGACGCAGAACTCGAGGCTGAAGGGGTCCGACTTGCCGCCGAAGGCGCCGCCGAGGCAGGGCTGGATGACGCGGATGCGCTGGGGCTCCCACTCGAGGACCCGCGCGAGCGCGCGGTGGACGTAGTGGGAGATCTGGGTCGAGGACCAGAGGGTGAGCACGCCGTCCGGGGCGACGCGCGCCACGGCGCAGTGGGGCTCGATGGCCGCGTGGGTGGAGCCGTGGAAGCGGTAGGAGCCCTCGACCACGAGGTCCGCGCTCTCACGCGCCCCGTCCACGTCGCCGAACTCGAGCTCCACGTGCTTGGAGACGTTGTTCTCCTTCCGGTTGGCGTGGATCTGGGGGGCGTCCCGCTCGAGGGACTCGCGGGGGTCGAGGAACGCGTGCAGCTCCTCGTACTCCACGTCGATGAGCTCGAGCGCGGCGTTGGCCGTGTCCTCGTCCACCGCCGCGACGGCGGCGACCTCGTCCCCGATGAAGCGCACCTTCTCGGTGGCGAGGGCCGTCTCGTCCGGCGTCCAGGGGATGACGCCGTACTGGATCGGCAGGTCGGCGCCGGTGATGACCGCGTGCACGCCGGGGAGGGCCTCGGCGCGCGACGTGTCGATCGACAGGATCCGGGCGTGGGCGTGGGGGCTGCGCAGCGTCTTGGCGTGCAGCATCCCGGGGAGCTGGATGTCGTCGGCGTACACCGCCTCCCCGGTCGCCTTCGCGACGCCGTCGATCTTGCGGTGGCTCTTCCCAACGACCCGGAACTCCTCCCAGGGGGCATCGACGCCGTGGATGTCGCGGGCCGCCATCAGAGGGCCTCCTCGCGCAGGTGCTCGCGGTCCTCGACCCAGCTCGGGCGGGGCGTGTCGGCACCGGTGGCCTCGGCGAGGGCGGTCTCGACCGCCTCGATGATCTGGGTGTAGCCGGTGCAGCGGCACAGGTTCCCGGAGAGGGCCTTCTGGATCTCCTCGCGGTCGGGGTTGGGGGAGCGGTCGAGCAGGGCCCGGGCGGACAGCATCATCCCCGGCTGGCAGAAGCCGCACTGGAGGGCCCCGCAGCGGTCGAAGGCGTCCTGCACCGGGTCGACCCCGCCGGTCGCCGTGCCGGCGGGCGCGCCGGTGGCCTTGAGGTGCGCGGGGCGCAGCCCCTCGATCGTCTGCACCGCGCGGCCCTGGGACTCGGCGGCCAGGGACAGGCAGGACAGCACGGGCTGGCCGTCGACCAGGACCGTGCAGGCGCCGCAGTCGCCCTTGTCACAGCCCTGCTTGGAGCCGGTCAGCCCCAGCTTGTAGCGCAGGACCTCGAGGAGGGTCCAGTGGTCCGGCGCCGCCGTCTCGTGGCGGTCGCCGTTGACGTCGAGGGTCAGCACTCGCATGGGGACATTGTCCGGATCCTGGCCCCGGAGGCACCCCCTAATCCGGCGCTGGATCCCCCGTCCGCCGCCGGCGGGGGGCCCGTGGGGTGCGGCGGGGTCCCTGGAACGACGCCGCCCCCGGCCCCGCACAGCGGGACCGGGGGCGGCGGCCAGGGAGCGCGGCGGCTCAGGGGCGGTAGTTGCGCCCCTTCTTGAGCGCCTCGGACACCTGGTCGAGGCCGGCGAGCCCGAGGTGACGGGCGAAGGCGCGCTGCTCCAGCTCGGCGTTGGGCTGGCCCTCGGCGGGCTGGGTGTGGCCGAGCTCGGCGACGATGGCTCCGAGGGCGCTCTCGTGGTACCGGTGGAGGAAGGCGATGATCGCCATGGCCTCGGCCTCCATCACGTCCCCGCCTGCGCCGCCGTTCAGCAGGAAGAGGTCGAGCTCCCAGCCGTCCTCGCTCGCGCGCTGGCTCACGTCCTGCTGGACCGAGCGCAGGGTCCTCGCCTCGCCCCCGACCATGGCGCGGCTCGAGCTCCGCTCGGCCACGAAGCTCGCGATGCCGTCGGTGATCCAGTCGGAGAGGTAGGGCTGCTGGGAGGCCAGGAGCTCCTGGACGAGGGCCTCCACCAGGCGGGCGTCGACCTCGCGGCGCGCCGTGCGGCCGCCGTCCTCCAGGTACGCGTGGAGGTGCTGGTCCACGTCCAGGGCTCGGGCGCCCTTCAGCGCCGAGTTCAGGTCGTCCTCGACGGAGGCCCGCAGCACGACCACGGGCTTGGCGCCGGGGCTCGTGAAGGGCGCGAGGGAGCTGACGGTCCGATCCACGAGGGCGGCGCTGGTGGAGAAGCGCTTGAAGCGCTGGGAGTCGGAGAGCAGCACCACGCGCTCGTCCTGGTCGACGTCGATGCGGTACCCGCGGCGGGTGGCGAACTCGTGCCAGCGGCTGATGGCCACGCGGGTCGCGGCGCCGAGCGCGCTGCGGCGGGCCTCGTCGTCGTTGATGAGCCGGCCGTCCCAGCGGATCTCGGCGGGGGCGGGGGTGGGCTCGCCCGACTCGGTGCTGGTGGCGGTCCAGGCCGCGCGGGCGTCGCGCGGCGTGCCGCTCGTGTGAACGAGGAGGGAGACGGCCAGGAGGAGGAGGCCGATGGTGAGGAGCGCCCTGGTGATCATTGAGCTTCTTGGTTGGGGGCCGCGCGGTCCTGCAGGAGGGGGGGAGGGCGGGTCTCGACGCGGCGGTGGTTCGAGCAGACGACCCGCATGGCTATCGGCCCCCTCGGCCTTCGATCTGGAGTCCCCGGTGGGGCGGCGCCCGGGCGTGCGCCGGGAGGGCAGGGGCCTCTCGCATCGGGACACGAGATCCGGGCCAGGGGCTGCCGCCGGGGCCCGCAGGCCGGGCGCCGCGAGTGAGCCCCATAGCCCGCTCCGCGCGGCCCTCGCGCAGTTGGCCTCCAGAGGGCGCCAGGCGGGCTCCCGGGCCCGCCGGGGCGCGCGACCCGGCCACGCGACCTGGCCGCGGGGCCCCGCCGCCGCCCGCAGGACCCTCGTCCCGGCGACGGGACCTCGAGGGAGCGGAGGGCGGGCCCCCGCCAGGCTCAGGCGTCGCCCTCGTGCTCCGCGATCGCCGCGAGGAACACGGGGCCCAGGTCCGCCGCCTTCTTCTCGCCGACGCCCTTGAGGGCGAGGAACGCCTCGGGGGTGCGCGGCTTGTGGGCCGCCATGTGGGCGAGGGTCCGGTCGTTGAAGAGGATGTACGGGGGGACGCCGCGCTCGGACGCGAGGCTGCGGCGGAGCTTGCGGAGGGCCTCGAACAGGGCGGCGTCCACGTCCAGGGCCTCCTCGCTCGCCACGGCCTCCACGGAGCCGCCGCGGCGGCGGCCGGCGCGCTTGGGCTGGACCCGCGGGAGGAGCAGCGTCACCGGCTCCTCGCCTCGCATGACCTCCACGCCGCTCGCGGTCAGGTGGAGGGTGGGGTAGTTCCCCGAGGCCACCCCGATGTGCCCCTGGGCCACGAGCTGGTCGATCCAGGCGCGGATCTCGCTGGCGGCGTGGTCCCGCATGAGGCCGTAGGTGGTGAGCTGGTCGTGGCCCTTCTGGCGCACACGCTGGGTGTCCGCGCCGCGCAGCACCTCGGTGACGTGGGCCGCGCCGTAGCGCTGGTCGCAGCGCACGATGCAGGAGAGGATCATCTGCGCCACACGCTGGCTGTCGTCCACCTGCCGCAGCTCCCCGTGGCACACGTCGCAGGCCCCGCACTCGCCCTCGGCGAGCTCGCCGCCGAAGTACTCCACCAGGTAGCGGTGCCGGCACACCCCCCCGTTGGCGAAGTTCCAGAGCTCACCCAGGCGCTGCAGCGAGCCGGAGAGCTCCTCCATGGCGCCCTCGATGCCCTCCATCTCGGCCTCCTGGGCGCTGCGCTCCATGATGCCCTTCCAGCCCTGGAAGTCGGAGCCGCTGTAGAGCATCAGGCACTCGGAGGGCAGGCCGTCGCGGCCGGCGCGGCCGGTCTCCTGGCTGTACTGCTCGACGCCCTTGGGGAGGCTCGCGTGGACCACGAAGCGCACGTCGGGGCGGTCGATGCCCATGCCGAAGGCCACCGTGGCGACCACGACGTCGAGGCCCTCGCCGAGGAAGGCCTCCTGGATCCGCGCGCGCTCGCCGGAGTCGAGGCCCGCGTGATAGGGCATGGCCCGCACGCCGGCACGCGCGAGCTCGCGGGCCAGCTTCTCGGTGTCCTTGCGGCGGATGCAGTAGACGATGCCCGCCTCGTCCGGGTGGCGCCGCACGACCTCCATGACCTGCTCGAAGAGGTCGAGGCGCGGGACGACCCGGTAGGTGAGGTTGGGGCGGTCGAAGTCCCCGATCACCCGGACCGGGTCCTGCAGGCCGAGCTCCTCCTCGATGTCCCCGCGGACCCGGGGCGTCGCGGTGGCGGTGAGGGCGATGATGGGGACGTCGGGGCAGCGGGCCCGGAGCTCGCCGAGCTGGCGGTACTCGGGCCGGAAGTCGTGGCCCCAGTGGCTGATGCAGTGGGCCTCGTCCACGGCGATGGACGTGAGGCCGGCGCGCTCCAGCTCGGCGTGGAACCCGTCCACCGCGAGCCGCTCCGGGGAGACGAAGAGCAGGTCGAGCTCGCGGCGCTCGAGGGCGCCGCGCACCGCCGAGCGCTCGTCGTCCTCGAGGGCGCTGCTCAGCATGGCGGCGCGCACCCCGTTGGCGAGCAGCCCGTCGAGCTGGTCCTTCATGAGGGCGATGAGCGGGCTCACCACCAGCGTCAGCCCGGGCCGCACGAGAGCGGGGGCCTGGTAGCACAGGCTCTTGCCGCCGCCCGTGGGCAGGATCACGAGCACGTCCCGACCCTCGAGGGAGGCCCGCATGGCCTCGTCCTGGTACGGGCGCAGCCCTGGGAAGCCCCAGGTCTCGTCCACCCGGCGGAGGAGCTCCTCCATGGCGGCGTCCACGTCCTCGATGGGGGCGGGGACCTCGTGGACCGGCGCGGCGGGGGCGTCGGCGAGGAACCAGCCCGCGTCGTAGTCGCGGGGAGGGCCCGACCGGGCGGGGTCGTGGGCGCCCGTGGGCGAGCTCCCTTGGCCCTGGGAGTCCTCGTCCCCGAAGAGGCCGGCGAGCTCGTGGGCCATGGGCTCGGCGTCGGCCGCCGCCCCGTCCACCTCCCAGGGGAGCTCGCCCCCCTGGCCTGCGCTCTCGTCGCCGCTCGTCATTGGATCCCCCTGGTCACGGAGGACGATCCCAACGCATGGCGGTGGCGGTTCAAGAGATTCCGCGGGGAAGTCTCCGAGGGTCAGGCGGATTCCGGTTCGGCGAGCGTCACCTCGACGCGCCGGACCGCGCCGGAGCGGCGCCAGATGGCCTGGCTCGTCTCGCGGTCGAGGGCTGCACCCTCCTGCTCCGTCCGGGTCCCGTCGGCGGCCACCACGGTCACGGCGGGGCGCTCCCCGCGTCGGAGCACGAAGGGCACCCCGCAGTGGGTGAAGGCGAGGGCGCCGGCAGGGACCTCCACGGGCTCCGTCCCCGCTCCCTCGAGGACGCCGGGCTCGGCGCGGAACTCCGCGGGGTCGAGGAGGGACGCGTCGAACAGGATCCGGCCGTCGCGGATGCGCAGGGCCACCTCGCCCAGCCGCGAGAGGAGGTCCTCCTTCACCTGACCGCTCATGCCCGGCTGACGGGCGCCGCCGTCGGCCTGGGAGTGGGAGTAGGGCTCGGTGGGGAACGCGCCGAAGACCTCCGGGGACTTGTGGGTCCCGAGCCCGGCCCGCGCGGCGCGGTAGTGGCGCGCGAGGGCCTCGCGGACCTCCAGCGGCTCGCCGCGGTCCACGGCGCACCACAGGGTCTCCTGGATGGACAGGATGAGCTTCGAGACCATGTGCCAGAAGGTGCAGCCCAGGCCCTCGTAGCCGAAGAAGGTCCCGGAGCGGCCGGTGAAGGCCGCGTGGTCGAAGACCTGCTCGTACTCGTCGAGGAGCGCGGCGCGGTCGCGCTCCACGGCGGCGGCGTGGGGGCCCTCGGCGAGCGCGTCGAGGGCGCCCTCCAGGGCCGCGGCGCTGTGGAGCGTGGGGGCGAAGCGCAGGCACTCGGCCCCGCCGCGCACGACGCTGCGGTCGCCCGCGGCCAGGAGCTCCCGGAGCAGGGGGACGCGCTCCTCCGCGCCCTCGTGCAGGACGCCCTTGTCGAGCAGTCCGGGCAGCTCGCGGTCCGGGTAGAGGAGGAAGGTGTCGAGGTCCTCACGGTGCAGCGCGCTCGCGCGCAGGGCGTCGAGGAGCGCCACCGCCTCCGCGCCGCGGACGACGCCGGCGGACAGGGCGGCGACCTGGCCCTCGAGCATGAGCGGCAGGTGCCGGATCGTCACCTCGCCCGGCCCGAAGGCGACGAGGTCGTAGCCGTGGAAGAGGCCGTCCTCCCGCACGTTGGCCCGGGCGGTGGCCCCCAGCCAGGCGCTCGCCTGGTCGAGGAGCCTGTGCAGCCGGTCCGGCGCCGCGGCGACCAGGTCGCCGCCCTCGTCGCCGTAGGCGGCGCGGCGGTGGCGCTCGCCGGCGCGGCCGAGGGCCTCGGTGGTGGCCCACCGGGCGCGCGGGTCGGCCGTGGCGGCCTCCGCGTCGCCGGCCTCGAGCGCCTCCAGGACCCCGTCCACGAGGGCCGCCGTGCGGGCGGAGAGGGAGAGCTCGGTCGCCGGCCCGAAGAGCCCCGCGAGGACCTCCGTGTGCCGGAACATGGCGCAGGTGGTGACGACCGAGGCGCCGGAGCCCACCAGCGCGTTGTTGGCGTCGTTCCACTCGGGCCGCTGGGTGTTCATCCAGATCCCGGCGCCGGGGACGAGGTTGGACAGCTTGGCGAGGTACGGGACGAGGAGCTTCTCCTCGAGCGTCGTGTGGACGAGGCCGCCGTCGGCGTCGTGGACGAGCTTGCCGTCCGCCCCCTCGCGGACCACCCGCTCCCCCGCGACCCAGGCGCGGTCGTTGTCGTAGTCGACCGTGGCCTGGGGATCTCGGACGAGGTCGTCGAAGCCCCGGATGCGGTAGGGCACGTCGGCGTGGACGAAGATCGCGCGGCCGAAGAGGTCGCCGAGGCGGCCGGGGTCGTGCTCCTCCAGCCGCTCGATCAGGCGGGTCAGGTAGACGATCTGGTGGTCGCCCCAGTAGCCGATGTAGGACCACGGGTCGTGGGGGTCGTGGACCTCCCAGTCGAGCCCCTCGCTGGTGATCCGGTACGGGTTGTAGCCGTCGGCGGTGCTCGCGTTGAGGAAGCGGACGATGAAGGCCTCGAGGTAGGCCGGGTTGGCGAGCCCGAGGGCCTCCCAGTTCTGGAAGATGTCGCGCCAGTTGCCCTGGTAGCCGAAGGTGAGCTCCCCGTTCTCGCCGCGCACGTCGATGGAGAAGCTGTTCCACGGCCGGCTCGGGTCCCCGTGGCGGCGGCTGAAGGCCAGGGGAAGGAACTCGCGCAGGTGGCG
>JASFWR010000160.1:0-8253 GCA_050049155.1 Planctomycetota bacterium
GAGGTCGTCCGAGAGGTGGAAGTACTGGTCGAGGGTCAGCTCGGACTTCCAGAGGTTGGCGTCGCTCCCCAGCGCGTCCGAATAGACGGTGTTGATCCAGCGCCCCGACCAGCCCGAGCGGGGCAATCGGCGGTTGTCGAGCAGGTTCGCGCTGACGGACGCGGTGAAGCCCACGTAGTCCTCGGAGCCCTCGGAGCTCACCAGGGTCCGCGGCAGCTCGTTGAGCGTGTCCACGTCGTCGGTCCGGAGGGTCTGGGTCCGGAACCCGACGCTCATCTGGTAGTCGCCCTGGCCGAAGGCGCGGGTGAGCGCCGCGCGGAAGAAGCGGCGGTTCTCGTCGTGGGAGCGGTAGATGCGGTCCCTGGCCTGGAGCTCGAAGAGCAGGCCGAGGGGGTCGAAGTACCGCTGGAGGAAGTCCGGGTGCGAGTAGAAGACGCGCCAGTAGCTGACCTCGGAGCCGGGGGAGAGGTCGATGCCGAAGGTCTCGTCGTTCCCCGTGAAGGCCTCCTTGCGATAGACCTCTCCGAAGGTGCCCCAGAAGCTGGACGGGCGCTTCTGCGCGTCGAAGTTGTTCACCTGGAGCGAGATGATCCCGATCAGGCCCTGGTCGCTCGCCACGCCGCCCGAGAGGTTGGCGTTGATGGTCCGTCCCTCCTTCACGGACACGACCGCGTCCACCAGGTCCGGCTCCCCCTCGACAGGCTTGAAGCGCAGGGACGGCGGCGGGTGGGCGCCCTGGGCGAACTGGTCGTCGAAGTAGCCGGTGGCCCGGACGCGGCGCAGGCCGTCGCGGAGCTCCTTGGCGTCCACCCGATCCCCCTCCAGCTGCGCGAAGCGCCGGCGGATGACGTGGTCCTTCGTGGTGTCGTTGCCCTCGACCTCCAGGAAGCGGAGGAAGAACCGCCGCCCCTCCTGGATCCGGTAGGTGACCGCCACGGTCTTGTTCTCGTAGTCGTAGACCACCTCGGGCTGCAGGAAGGCCCACCCCGCGGTCTGGGTCGGGTCGTCGAAGGACCCTGCGTCGATGTGCCCCTCCAGGCCGTAGCGGTCGCGGAGCGCCTGGGCGTCCAGGGCGACCCGGACCGCCTCGTAGGGGGTCCCCTCCTGGAGCGAGAGGAGGGCCCGCAGCTCCTCCTCGGGGAGGGTCAGCTCGGCTTCCCGGAACTCGGGCTCGCGGCGACCGCCCGGCGTCACCTCCACCATCTCCTTCTCCACCGCCTCGAGGCTCACCCTCGAGACCCGGTAGAGCTCCCCCTCGTCGATCTTGAAGGTCACGTAGACGCCGTCGCGATCCTCGTTGAACTCGAGGTCGTAGCCGACGACCGCGTCCAGGTACCCGTTGTCCCGGTAGACCTCCGACAGCGCGACGACGTCGGCCTCGAGCACCTCCTGGACGAAGCGGTGTCCCTTCCAGGCGAAGAGCCCCCGCCCCTCGGTGCCGAGGGACGCGGACTTCTCCACGCTCTGCTTCCAGAAGAGGAAGCCGGTGTCCGGGATCGAGTCGTTCCCCGTGAGCTGGACGTCCTTGACGTAGACCTTGGGGCCCTCGCGCACCTCGAAGATGATCTCCTGGTAGCGGACCCCGCCGTCGCCACCGAAGCGCGGCTCCACCTCCACGAAGTGGTAGCCCTGGCGGAGGTACGCGGTCCGGATCCGCTCGGCGATCTTCTCCGCCTCGTCGACGTAGACCTCGACGCGGTCGTCGAGCTGCGCCCACTCCCGCAGCTTCTCGATGTCGAAGTTCGCGTTCCCCACGAACCTCGGGTCCAGGTCCACCGGCGACTCGAGGAAGCGCAGGCGCACGCGGACCCCGCCCTCCACCTCCTCGAACTGGTAGCCGTTCTGCTCCACGAGGATCCGGAAGTCGTCCCAGAGCTGCTTCTGGGCCGCCGAGATGGAGCGCGGGATCGGCTCGCCGCGGCGGATCCCCAGGCGGGCCACCACCTGCTCCGCGTCGTGGGCGGTCAGGCCAGCCGTGATCACGTCCACCACGATCGGGCGGTCGTCCACCGGGCCGGTCAGGTCGGGCAGCGGGATCTGCTGCGGGACCGCGGCCGCGCCCGTCGTCGACAGGGCCGCCGCGGCGAGCATCAGGATCAGCTGGACGGTGCGCACGGTGTACCGGGGGGGCCCGGAGCTGGCCGCGGGTGGCAGGGCCGCGCCGTCGGGGCGGGAGGAGGGTACAAAGCCGGCGACGCCGCTGGCTACAGCCCAGTGATGGGCTCCGCCATGGAGGGCTCGCGGTTGGAGAACCGCAGCATCGCCCCCTGGAACTGGAGCTCGACCGTGCCGGTCGCCCCGTTCCTGTGCTTGACGATGAGCACCTCGGCCTTGCCCTTGTTCTCGTCGATCGGGAAGTAGTACTCCGGGCGGTAGAGCATGGCCACCACGTCCGCGTCCTGCTCGATGGAGCCGGACTCCCGCAGGTCGGAGAGCTGAGGCCGCTTCTCCTCCCTCGACTCCACGCTGCGGGAGAGCTGGGCCAGGGTGATGAGGGGGATCTCGAGCTCCCGGGCGAGTTCCTTGAGCGCCCTGGAGATCGTGCTGATCTCCTGCTGGCGGCTCTCCGCCTTGGCGGACAGGAGCTGCAGGTAGTCGATCACGATCATGTCGAGGCCGTGCTCGGCCTTGAGGCGCCGGGCGCGGCTGCGCAGGGCCATGATCGAGAGCCCGGGCGTGTCGTCGATGAAGAGGCGCGCGCCCTTGAGAACGCCGGCGGCCTCGACCAGGTCCGCGTACTCGCGGTCCTGCAGGCGCCCGGAGCGCAGGCGGTGCGCCTCCACCTGGGCCCGCGCCACGAGCATCCGCTGGACGATGGAGGCCCGGCCCATCTCGAGGCTGAAGAAGAGCACCGACGGCGCGTAGCCGAGGCAGTCGGCGACGTGGGTCGACGCGTGGTCCATCAGGTTCAGGACGAACGCGGTCTTGCCCATGGCGGGGCGCGCGGCGATGACCGTCATCTCGCCCGGGTTGAAGCCGCCCAGCATCTCGTCGAGGTCGTAGAAGCCGCTCGGGATCCCGGTGAACTCACCGCGGTCGCGCTGGGCCTCAAGGCCGTGGAAGACCTCGTCGAGGATCGAACTGACCCCCGCCGCGCCGCGGGTCTCACCGCTCGCCGCGACGCTGAAGATGGCGGACTCGGACTCGTCGATGAGGGTCTGCACCTCGTCCGGATCGGGCGGGGTCTCCATGGCCCGCGAGACGATGGTGTTGGAGGCCTCGATCAGGCCCCGGAGCTTGGCGGTCTCCGAGACCAGGGACGCGTGGTGCTTGACGTGCGCGGAGGTGGAGACCGAGCTCGCCACGTCGCCGAGGTACGAGATCCCCCCGACCTCACCGAGGCGCTTCGTGGCGCGCAGCGTGGAGGTCAGCGTGACGCCGTCGACCACCTGGCCGCGGGCGTCCAGCTCGATCATCGTCTCGTAGAGGAGTCGGTGCCGCCGCTCGAAGAAGTCGGACGGCCTGCAGATCTCCGACACCTCCACGAGCCGGTCCGGGCTCATCATCAGGGCGCCCAGCACGCTCCGCTCGGCGCCGAGGTCGTGAGGGACCACCCTCCCGCCGCTCGCGCCACGGGTCGGCGCGCCCTGGGGCGCCGCCTCCCGCGGGAGCTCGAAGGACGGCAGCTCCTCTCCGGGCGGGCCCGGCGCGGCGGGCGGCAGGGGCGCGGCTGCGCCGGCGGCGCCGTCCGCCACCGCTTCGGGCTCGGGCTCGGCGGCGGCGGGCTCGGTGGCGGTGGGCTCGGCGGCGGCGGGCTCGGTGGCGGCGGGCTCGGTGGCGGCGGGCTCGGTGGCGGCCGGCTCGGGCGCCCCCGAGGCGTCCGGAGCGAGGTCGTCCCCGTGGAGGTCCGCCGCGGCCACGGCGGCTTCCGGGACGTCGTCCGCGGCCTCGGGCTCCAGGTCGGCGGAGGCCGGCGCGGGGTCCCAGCCCTCCTCGCTGTCCCAGCCGTCGGGTTCGGGCGGCGTGGCGTCGCCCTCGGCCCAGCGGCTCGAATCGAAGCCGCTGCCGGCGAACGCGTCCCCGTGATCGGGCAGGGGCTCGGGGCGCTCGCCCGCAGCGCCGAGATCGGCCCCGTCCCCCACCGGCGGGGTCCCCTCGTGCTCGTGTTCGTCGTTCTGTTCCAAGGTGCGCGCCTCGCGTCCCGGTGGAGGGACCTCCCGGCCTGCGGACGTCCCTGCGGTGGGACGTCCCGGCGGTGGCCGTTCCGTGCGGTGGGACCTCCGCAGGATAACGAGCGGAGCCCGGAGGGGGCGTCCCTCCGGGCTCCACTGTAAGGGCAGGGGCGGAAGCCCGCTCGGCGCCCCCTTCTGACGGGGCCGCCGGCGGGGCCGCCCGGGCTCACTCGTCGCCCGCGGGGGCGCCGGTCGCCTCGGCCTCGGCCTCGGCGTCCGCGGCCGCCTCGGCGGCCGCCTCGGCCTCGAGGGCCTCCTGGGACTTGCCCTCGGCCTCGACGGCGACGAGGACCTCACCGAACTCGTCGTCCCGCACGTGGATCTTCACCTTGTGCTGGCCGACGGTCTTGATCGGGGCGTCCAGGCGGACGTCCTTCTCGGCGATGGTCACCCCCTGCTCCTCGGCCATCTCGACGATCTTGCCGGCGTTGACCGAGCCGTAGAGGTTGCCGTTGGGGTCGGCCTTCATGGTGATGTTGAACTCGAGGCCCTGAAGGCGGCCGACGAGCTCGGCGATCTCCGCGAGGCGCTGGGCCTCGGCCTCGCGCACCTTGGCGGCGCGGCGGGCGATCTGGCGCTTGGCGTCCTCCGTGGCGGGGACCCCCAGGCGCTTGGGGAAGAGGTAGTTCCGGGCGTACCCGGGCTTGACCTTGACCACGTCACCGACGAGGCCGAGGTGCTTCACGCTCTGTTGGAGTAGGACTTCTACGTCACGCATGGCTGTGCTCCTTTCGTCTGGTCGTCGATCAGCCGACGAAGGGAAGAAGCCCGACGTGGCGGGCACGCTTGATGGCCGTCTTCAGCTGCTTCTGGCACTGCGTGCAGAAGCCGGTGCGTCGACGGGAGAGGATCTGGCCCTGGGGGGTCAGGAACTTCTCGAGGTACTCGATGTTCTTGTAGTCGATGACCGGGTCGTCGCAGTTCTTCGAACCGATCATGGTCTTGACGCGTCGCTTCATTGGAATCAGCCCTCCTTCGCGGGTTCAGGGGCCGTGGCGGAGGCCTCGGCGGGGATGTCCGCCGGGATGTCGACGTCGGTGGAGGAGTCGGTCTCCTCCTCCTCGGGCATCTCGATCATGTCGTCGTCGGGCGGCTCGGGCACGGTGTACTCCGCGCCGTCCTCCTCGGCGGCGAGCTTGCGCTCCTCCTCGGGGCACTCCTCGACGCGCAGCATCATGTAGCGCAGCACGGACTCGTTGAGCTCGAGGTCCCGGAGGAACCCCGGGATCTTGTCGCCCGGCATGTCGTGGTAAGCGAGGTAGTAGGTCGCGCGGTTCTTGCGCTTCATCGGGTAGGTGAGCCGGCGCTCGTCCCACCGACGGCACGTCTCGACGCCGCCGCCGTACTTGGCCACCGTGTCGGTCACGATGGCCTTGGCCTTCTTCCAGTCCTGACGCACGACATCGTTGTCGAGCAGGACCATGGTCTCGTAGATCTGAGTCAAGGGTCTTCTCCTGGGGTGAATTGACGTCGTGCGCGATCAGGGATCACGCTGGTTCCAGCGGCTGTGGAACCGCGTCATGACCTCGGCGAGCTCCTCCCCGTCGAGCCAGGACTCGAGCGCCTCGGTCGCTTCCGCGATCGAGACGTCGATCTCCTGCCTCTCCGCTTCGGAGAACGCACTCAGCACATGACGCGCCGCGTCGGTGCCCGAACGACCGATCCCGACCCTGAGTCGGGGAAACCTGTCGGTCGCCAGGCGGTGGATGATGGACCGCATCCCGTTCTGCCCCCCGTGCCCGCCGCGCGGGCGGAGCCGGAGCTGCCCCACGTCGAGGTCCATGTCGTCATAGACCACGAGGATGGAGCCGGGTGAGGGCTGGGGGGGCTCGTCCGTGGCCGCCGGCGAGGTCTCCCCGTCGGCCGCCGCCGGGTCCGCCGCGGGGAGGTCCCCGCGCCGGGCCAGCCAGCGCGCCACCGGGGCGACGATGTCGCCGGAGCGGTTCATGAACGTTCCGGGCTTCAGGAGGAAGGCCTCCCCACCGCCGGCGGGGAAGCGCGTCCACTCGAAGCCGCGGGGCCCCGTCCAGCCTTCGAGGCGAGACGGTCCGCGAAAGAGCGACCCGCGAGACTCCGCCAGGTGGTCCAGCACGTCGAACCCGACGTTGTGTCGGGTCCCGGCGTACTCGCCACCTGGGTTGCCGAGGCCGACGACCAGGCGTCCCGTCTTCGAGTCGATCGGAGAGGACACGGTGGCCATTCAGCCCGAGGAGGGCGCGGGGTTCCGCTCCCGGAGAGCCCGGAAGCGGCGAAAGAGCGTAGCGGCGGCCGCCTCGCCCGGGAAGCCCCGCCGCGCCGGAAGGCGCCCGCGGGGGCCGGGGACGTGGCCGCCCTGGGAATCAGTCGTCGGAGCCGGCCTCGGCGTCACCTTCCCCCTCGGCCTCCTCGGGGGCGGGGGCGGACTCCTTCATCTCGCTGATGACGGCGATCTCCGTCTCGGGATCGAGCACCAGCTCGATGCCCTCGGGCATCTCGACGTCCGACGCCTTCAGGTGCGTCCCCGGCTCCAGGCCGTCCACGGACACCTTGATGGCGTCGGGGATCAGCGACGGGATGCAGGAGATCGTCACGGAGTCGAGGTCGTGGTTGAGGATGCCGGCGGGGGTGCCGGTGAAGGACAGCTTGACCGTCGACTCGGTCTTCTGACCGCGGACGACGCGCTTGAACTCCACGTGGAGGAGGGTGTCGCCGAGGGCGTCCCACTGGAGCTCGCGCACGATGGCGGACTCGGACTTCCCGTCGAACTCGAGGTCGAACAGGTGGGCGTGGGCGCGGCGGGCGGCGTGGAAGCCGGCCTCGTCGAAGTGCAGGTCGACGTGGGGGTTGTCGCCGTCGGCCTGGAGGCTCGCGATCCCGCGGCCCATGGCGCGGAGTCGGCGGGAGGCGCGGCTACCGAGCTTCTCTCGGATCGCGCATTCGATCTTGGCATCGGTCATGGTGGTCTCCTGGGTGGATCGTCGCCCTCCGGGACCGACGGGCGGAGCCCGCACCGGGAGGCGCACAGGAATTGGGGGCGAGGAAGATACTCGCCCCCCGCGGCCGCAGGCCCCCGCCCGGCGGAAATTCTTCCCCGCGGGCGCCGGCGAGGCGGCCCCGAAGGGCCGCCGGGGCGTCCCCGCGCAGGGAGGCCCGGGGCGCCCCCCAGGGCCCGTCGGGCTGGCCGCTGCCGGGTCCCGCCCGGGCCTCGCCCGCCGATGCGGCGCGAGGGTGGCGGAGCACGGGCGCCTCGTGGGGCGGACGGGTGTTCGGGCGACCGTGCTCCCCCCGGCCCGTGGCGGCCCTACTCGAACAGCGAGCTGACCGACTCCGAGGTGTGGATGCTGCGGATGGTCTGCGCCACCAGGGGCGCGATGCTGCAGACCTTCAGCTTCTTCGGCCGCTTCTCCCCCTGGGGGATGGAGTCGGTCACGAGGATCGCGTCCACGGGAGCCGCGTCCAGGCGGTCGACGGCGGGCCCGCAGAAGACCGCGTGGCTGACGGCGATGACGATCGCCTTGGCGCCCTTGGACTTCAGGATCGCCGCCGCCTGGGTGATGGAGCCGCCCGTGGAGATCATGTCGTCCACGATCACGCAGTTGCGCCCCTCGACCTCACCGATGACGTGCTCGATCATCGTCTCGGACCCGGAGATCCGGCGCTTGTCGACGATGGCGAGGTCCGCGTGGAGCCGCTTCGCGTACGCGCGGGCCATCTTGGTCCCCCCCACGTCCGGCGTGACCACCACCGGGTTGTCGAGCCCCATGGCCTCGACCTCGTCGAGGAGCACCGGGCGCGCGTAGAGGTGGTCCACCGGGATGTCGTAGAACCCCTGGATCTGGGCCGCGTGCATGTCGAGGGTCACCACCCGATCGGCCCCGCACGCCACGAGCGTGTTGGCCACGACCTTGGCGCTGATGGGCACCCGCCCCTCGTCCTTGCGGTCCTTCCGCGCGTAGCCGTAGTAGGGCATCACGGCGGTGATCCGCCCGGCGCTCGCGCGGCGCAGGGTGTCCAGGAGGAGCAGCAGCTCGACCCAGTTCTCGTTCACCGGCGGGCAGGTCGGCTGCAGCACGAACACGTCGCGGCCGCGGATGTCCTCGTC
>JASFWR010000161.1:0-8220 GCA_050049155.1 Planctomycetota bacterium
CTGAAGGACCACCCGCGCCTGATCCCCGCCCTCGACATGGCGATCAAGGCGAAGCTCGTCACCCCCAACCGCTACAACGTCGAGCGGGACATCGTCCGGCGCGTGGAGCTGGCGGGGATCGACGACGACGTGGAGGAGTACCTCAACCGCCTCCCGGCCGGCCGCTTCGACGGGCGCTCCATGATCGCGGCGATCGAGGCCTCCCCCGACCGCTTCGGCAAGGCCGCCGTCGCCAGCTGGTTCCTGGAGAACGGGGACTCCGCCAGCGCCCGCGCCGCCCTCGGGCGCCTGGACCAGCGGTCCGCCCCCGACTCCCTGCGCCTCCTCCGCGCGCGCACCCTCGTGGAGGAGGGCCGCTTCAACGCGGCCCTGGAGGACATCACCGCCATCGAGGCGAGCCGCCGGCTCGGCCAGGAGGCCGCGCTCCTGAAGGCGCGGATCCTCGTGGAGCTGGACCGCCCGGGGCCGCTGGCCAAGATCGTGCGCCAGCTGGACTGGGTCCAGGCCAGCCAGGACACGCTGCTGAGCCTCGCCGATCTGCTCATGTCGAGCGGTCAGCTGGAGCTCGCCCTCGAGCTCGTGGACGGTCTCGACCGGAGCCCGGAGACCCGGACCGAGGCCTTCTACCGGCGGCGGGTCCTCGTGGACCTGCTCACGGCCCGGACCCGGGGCCTGGAGACGGCGCGGGAGGCGATCGACCGCTCCGAGGCCTACCTGCGCGACGGGACCCCCGAGATCGCCTCGATCCTCCTCTCGGTCAGCCGCCGGAAGTGGACGGAGCTCCCCAAGCAGATCGAGCGCCTGCGGGCGTCGAACTTCGAGATCACGCCGCAGAAGGACGTGGCGCTCGTGCTGCTCGCCGAGCGCCTCGAGGCGGGCCGGCGCCTCGCCAGCGCGGGGCTCGAGCGCAACCCCAGGGACCCCATGTGGGCCATGGTCACCGCGGCCAGCGACGCCATGGCCAACGCGCCGATCTCCCTGCCGGCCTGGTTCGGTCAGAGCTCCGCCTCCGACGCGGAGCGCCTGCTGTCGGGCACGGTGGCCCGCTCCAACCGTGACCCCCGCGAGACCCTCGCGATCCTGCTCATCGCGGACCGCCCCGAGTGGAGCGCCTGGCTCCTGCCGGTGCTACGGACGCTGTCGGAGGAGACTGGCTCCAAGATCTGGACCTCGTACCTGGAGGCCCGCATCCGGGAGGCGAGCGGCGACGTGAACGGGATGACCGCGGTCGTGGACCGGCTCGTGGAGAAGCACCGGCGCTTCGGCCCGGCGCACGAGTGGTCCATCGAGCTGTCCGAGGCACGCAACCCCGCCGAGCCCATGCACCCCGAGGTGGTCAGGGCGCGGCGGATGCGACTGGCGAGCCTCGGGGCGGAGCTGATCGACGACCCCGTGGAGGTGGCCCTCGCCGAGGCGAGCGACCTCGCGCGCCGGAACGACAACGCGTCCGCCGTCGCGAAGCTCCGCTCGGTGCTGGCCGAGGCCGGGGACTCCGAGGTGGAGGCGCGCCTCATCCTCGGCATCCTGATGATCCGCGCGAGCCAGCCCTCGTTCGCGGCGAACTACCTCCACGACGCGGCCCTCGGCGACCCCGGGATCTTCCAGACGGTGGTCGTGGACTCCCTGCTCTACTCCCTCCGCTACGCCGTGAAGGCCGAGGAGGACGGGATCAAGCAGCGCGGCGCCATCGGGAAGGCGCGCGCGCTGGAGATGCTGGGCGAGCTCAGCGAGCGCTACCCGCTCGACCCGATGATCATGCTCGCGCGCCTCGAGCTCTCTCAGATCCCGAAGCAGAGCTGGGGGGAGTCCGCCAAGCGGGCCCTCGACGCGCTCTACACGGACTCTGATCGCAGGCCGCTGGAGCAGCTTCGCCGGGGGAGCACCCGGCGCTGGGTGGAGCTCCTCTCCGAGATCCAGATCGACCTGGCCCGGGACATCGTCGAGCGCGACCTCGTCCACGAGCCGGGGAACCTCGAGCTGTGGAACCTCCGGGCGGAGATCGCCACCGCCATGGAGGACGACGAGGCCGCCGCGGGGATCTACCGCGCCCTGCTCGCTATCGACCCCCGCGGGGAGGTGGGCTACGCCCTGGCGGAGATCCTCATCGAGCGAGGGGCGAGCATCAAGGAGGTCGACTCCGTGCTCACCGACGCGGACCGCGCCCAGAACGGCGGCGGCAACCGCTCGCTCTTCCTCCGCTCGCTGGCCCAGACCCGGCAGTTCAAGCCCGACCTGAACCAGATGATCCAGCGCCTGAGGGGCGTCTGGAGCGCGCGGAACCGCGCCGGCTCCGGCGTGGACCCCGTCCGACTCGGCGAGCTCTACGTGGACGTCATGATGCGCCGGAACAGCCCCGGCGACATCATGCCGATCTCCGAGGTGCTCGAGGCGCTCACGGAGATGGCCGACGAGACGCCCTACCGGCTCGAGACGATCCGGGCGATCAACGGGCTGTTCACGCGGGCCCAGCAGGAGGCGGGGACCTCCTGAGCCGGGGGCCAGAGTTCGGGGGAACAGAGCTCGGCGCCACGGAGCTAGATGGCCCAGGGCTCGATGACCCAGGGCTCGATGACCCAGGGCTCCGGGGCACCGCGCCCGCGGGCTCAGCGGGTGAGCGCGCCCTCGCCCTCGAGGACCTCGCGCATGGTCCCGAAGGGCCAGGTCTCCAGCAGGCGGTCGAGCCGCTCCAGGCTCCGCGCGAGCCCGACGTAGTGCCGGAAGCGCTTCAGCGGCGGCGCGGCGATCCGCGGCTGGTCCGGGTCGAACTCCCAGGGGTGGAGGTAGATGGCCACGGGCCGCCCGAGGCGCGTCACGCGGGCGAGCGCCGCGCGGTGAACGGGGCCGGGCAGGAGCCGGAAGTAGCCGCCTCCCCCGACCGGCAGGTTCTTCCCGGCGAACGGGAACGTGGTCACGGGGAACTCGACGATCGGGCCGTGGGCGGTGGACACCGTGGAGATCCCGGGCTCGAAGTCCGGGACCCCGTAGGTGGGGTGGCGAACCGGGTGGACGCTCGAGTCGTAGAGGTAGCCGCGCTCGGCGAGGACGTCGAAGGCCCACCAGGTCCTGCGGGTCAGGGTGAACGTCGAGGCGCGGAAGCCCACGGGGCGCGGGACGCCCGCGGCCTCGATGGCCTCCTCCGTCAGCCGGAGGTGCTCCCGGAAGCCGTCCTCCCCGTCGAGGTCCCAGAGGAACTCGTGCTCCCAGCCGTGGCTCGCGATCTCGTGGCCGGCGTCGTGGCAGCGGCGGACGAGGTCGGGGCGGCGGGCCGCCACCCAGCCGAGGAAGAACATGGTCGCCCGGGCGCCGCGCCGCTCGAGGAGCTCGAGGAGCGCGTCCATGGCGACGTCGATGCGGGACGGCACATCGTCCCAGCGCTCCTTGGGGAACGCCTCCTTCAGGTTGGCGACCTGGAAGAACTCCTCCACGTCGAAGGAGAGGGCGTGTCGGGGGGCGCCGGACATGCCCAGATCATCGGCCCCCGGGTGAGGAGGGCAAGCCCTGAGGGCCGAGTCCTCGCGGGGGACCGCCGCGGAGTCCTCCCCCGGGTCACCCCGCGGCCGCGGCCGCGAGCACGCCCTCGAGGGCGTCGAGGCTCGCCGCCCAGGTCAGGTCCGCGACCGAGCCCCGCAGCTCTTCTGGCCCCGGCGGCGAGGCGAGCAGGTCCCCCACCATGGCCCCGAGCGCGGCGGGGTCGCGGTCCAGGGCCAGCATCCGCGGGTCCCGGAGGAGCTCCCCGGTCCCGCCGGCGGCGGTGGCGAGCACCGGGCAGCCGCTGCTCAGGGCCTCGAGGACCACGTTCGGGCGCCCCTCGCGGGTGCTGGTCAGGAGGAGCAGGTCGGCGGCGCGGTACCAGTCCCGGAGCTCCTCGGGCGGCCGCTCCCCCAGCAGCGTCACGCGGCCAGCGAGGCCGAGCTCCGCCGCCGCGGCCTCCACCGCGCCGGCCAGGGGCCCGCGGCCCACGTAGACCATCCGCGCGCCCTCCGGCGCGCCAGCCGCGAACGCGCGGAGCGCGAGCACGGGGTCCTTGCGCTCGATCAGGTGACCCACCGAGAGGACCAGCGGCCCCTCCGGCGGCTGGCCGAGCCGCGCCCGCGCCTCGGCCGGGTCCCCGGGGGAGAAGTGCACCGCGTCGACCCCGTTCGGCGTCAGGGCAGCCACGGCCTTCTCGCCGCCGAGCTCCACCATGGCCTCCAGCAGGTCCTGGCTCACGGCCGTGTAGCCGTCCGCCGCGGCCAGCCCCCGGCCCAGCTCCTCGCGCAGCCCGGCGACCCCGCGCACCTGGAGCACGTCGCTCCCGCGGCCGTTGACCAGCACCGGCGTCCCCGCTCGCCGCAGTCGCGCCGCCGCGGCCGCCGCCGGCCACGCGTAGTCGCAGACGACCACGTCCGCCGACCAGGCCGGGTCCCTGGCGAGCGCCTGGAGCCCCGCGTGGGCGAAGCGCGCCGCGTTCCCCGCGCTGCGGCCGGGCAGGTGGAGGAAGCGCGGCCGCCGCACCTGGATCCCGTCGCGCTCCTCGAGGCGCGGGATGCGGGCGAGGTACGCACGCCCCTCGCCGAGCAGCGGCGCCAGCCAGCCCGGGCCCCACGGCACGGGGTGGACCACCCTCACCTGGTACCCGCGCGCCAGGAGGCCCTGCCACTTCCGCTCCGCGAAGATGCCCTCGAAGGGGCGCTCGGGGCACGGGAAGAGGCTCGTGAGGACGCCGACTCGCATGGGCATCAGGCGCCGATCCGCGCGACCTCGTGGCGGCGCCGCCAGGCGTCGAGCACCAGCAGGCTCCAGAGGAGGCGGTCGTGGTTCACCGCCCCCGACATGTGGGCGTCGAGGGTGCGCCGCAGCCGGCCGCGGTCGAACCAGTCCTCCGGCAGGCTCTCCACCGCGTCGCGGGTCGCCTCGGAGAGCGGCCCGCGGATCCAGCCCGCCAGCGGGGTGTCGAAGCCGCGCTTCGCGCCGTCGAGGACCTCCCCGGAGACCCTGCCCCGCAGGGCCTCGCGGAGCGCGTGCTTCCCTCGGCCGCCCCGCACCTTGGCGGAGGCCGGCGAGTGGGCGAAGCGCTCGACGAAGCGGTGGTCGAGGAGCGGGACCCGGACCTCGAGGGAGACCGCCATGGAGGCCCGGTCCACCTTGGCGAGGATCCGGTCCGGCAGCCAGGTGTGGAAGTCCGCGTACTGCGCGCGATAGAGCGGGCAGTCGATCCCGGGCCGGGAGTAGTGGGCCTCGAAGGCGTCGAAGGGGTCGTGGTCCGCGAGAGCGTCCCGCAGGTCGGGCGCCAGCAGCGCCGCCGCCGCGTCCCGGTCCATGTGGGAGACGCTGCGCCAGTACGCGCGCGCGGGGTCGTCCGCGGTGTTGAGCAGGAAGGTCCGCGCGCGGAACACGCGGGGGGCCCAGTCGAGCTTCGGGTAGACCCGGCCGAGGGCGCCCGCCGCGGCGCGGCCGCCCGCCCCCAGGATGCGGCGCACCCGGTTCTCCGCCACGTCGTGCACGTAGCGCCGGTAGCCCCCGAAGATCTCGTCGCCGCCGTCCCCGGAGAGCGCGACGGTCACGTGGCGCCGCGCCACCGTGGACACCAGCCAGGTGGGCACCGTGGAGGGGTCGGCGAGGGGCTCGTCGTAGAACCAGGGGAGCTCGTCGATGGCCGCGCGCGGATCGGGCTCCAGGATCTCCGCGTGGTGGACCGCGCCGAGCTCGGCCGCCGTCTGACGGGCCACGCCGAGCTCGTCGTGGGTCTTCTCCTGGAAGCCGACGGTGCAGAGCACCGGCGCGTCGCCGGTCACCGCCTTCATGGAGTGCGCCACCGCGTTGGAGTCGATGCCCCCGGAGAGGAAGGCCCCCAGGGGCACCTCCGCCACGAGGCGGTCCTCGACCACCCGGTCGACCCACTCGAGGATCTCCCCCGACTCGGGCGCCTCGCGTTCCTCGTCGAGGGGCAGGTCCCAGTAGCGCTGGATCCGCACCCCGTCCCTCGGGTTCCAGGTGAGCACGCTGCCGGCGGGGAGGCGCTGCACCCCCACCCAGGCGCTGTTCTGGCCCCCGACGTAGCCCTGGACCAGGTAGTCGAGGAGCGCCTCCCGGCGCATCTCCCGATCCGTCACGCCGGCGGCGAGGATCGACTTCACCTCGCTGCCGAAGAAGATCCCCTCGGCGGTCTCGCACCAGTAGAGGGGCTTGATACCGAGGCGGTCACGGCCGATCACGACCCGCGGACAGTCGGGGTCGCGCCAGTCCGCGACGGCGAAGGCGAACATGCCCACCAGGGCGCGCGGGACCTCGAGCACCCCCTCGGGCGCTCCGCCTCCGGCGGGCACGTGCTGGCGGTAGAGGTGCAGGATCGTCTCGATGTCCGAGCCGGTCTGGAAGCTGGCGCCGTTGCCCTCCAGGCGCTCGCGGAGCTCGCGGAAGTTGTAGACCTCCCCGTTCCCCACCACCGCGAGCTCGCCCTCGCGGGACTCGATCGGCTGGTGCCCGCCGGCCAGGTCGATGATGGAGAGCCGACGGAACCCCAGCCCGAAGGGCGCCCTCAGGCAGTAGCCCTCGTCGTCCGGGCCGCGGTGCACGAGCGTCCCGTTCATGCGCTCGAGCATCCCGCGGTGCTGCTCGGCGAAGCCGCTCGATTCGCCCCTGGGGTGGAGCCCGAATCCGGTGAAGCCACACATGCTGCTGCGCCCCCCTAGGGCGACTCCCTGCGGCTCGCGAAGCCCGCGCCGCCGCCGAGCTGCGTGGGCGCCTTGCGGGTGGTGCGGAAGCCGCGTCGGGACGACGGCTGCCGGCCGAACCCGTACTGCTCCTTCCGCTGGAAGACCTCCCCGGTGCTCCCGGCCTTGACCCGCTGGCTCGCAGGCGACTCCAGCTCGGCGTAGGCGATCCGCTCGAAGACCATG
This sequence comes from Planctomycetota bacterium, assembly GCA_050049155.1. Lineage (GTDB taxonomy): Bacteria > Planctomycetota > UBA1135 > UBA1135 > Saltatorellus. The sequence continues at coordinate 6,879 of JASFWR010000161.1, forward strand.
ACCACGGCGAAGTAGTGGTAGATCAGGTCGAAGTGCGCGCGGTTGAGGAACATACTGCCGAGCATGAAGGTCAGCAGGGCACCCTCGAGGGCCGTGCAGTAGGAGAGGATCCAGCTCCGCTCGTAGACCTTGGCCGCCTCTCGCCGCAGCCGCTGCAGGGCGAGCACGGACATCACCAGCAGCGCCACGTAGCAGAGGAAGACGGGCGTCCCCGCCTCGGACCAGATCTGCAGGTACGCGTTGTGCACCACGCGCGTGCCGGTCTTCGTGCCCGCGCGCTCTCCGTAGTCCAGGTAGTTGGCCTGGAACTGGTCGAAGCCCACGCCGAAGACGGGGTGGTCCTTGATCATGTCCCCGGCGACCCGCCACGCCTTGAGGCGGCCCTGGGCGGACCCGTCCTCCTCCACGTTCTGGAGCGTCTGGAGGCGCTCGAACATGTCGGACGGAAGGACCATCAGCCCGATGAGGACGAAGGCGCCCATGACCGCGAACCCGGCGAAGCGATTCTTGGAGCGCCAGACCAGGATCATGGTCGCCAGGGTCGCGGAGAGGAACCCGCCGCGGGAGCGGGTGGCGAAGACCGACAGGTAGGTGAAGGGGATGAAGATCTTCAGCCAGCGGCGGTAATAGCCGTTCACCTCCGCCGTCGCGAGGCCGACCAGGACGGGGATCGCCATGGCCAGCGCCAGGGCGAAGTCGTTGTTGTCGAGCAGCATCCCCCCGGGGCCGCGCAGGATCGGGGAGCCGCCGCTCATGATGGTCCCCACGCCGTTCTTCACCCCGAAGAAGGCGAAGGACATCCCGATGACCCACATGAGGGCGCGCAGGTGCTCGCGGCGCTGCACCACCATCGTGGTGAAGATCCCGACGAAGATGATCTTCACGAACTCGATGAAGCGCGGGTACGCGAAGGCGTCGAGGCCGATGGCCAGCACGAGCCCCACGAAGGTCCACGCGGGCATGAACAGCAGCAGCGAGGTCCGTGAGTTCCAGATGGGCCCCTTGCGCCCCCGCTGGAAGGCCCAGCCGGCGACCATCGCCACCGCCAGGAACATGGACCACCGCTGCGCCTTGGCGAAGCCCCAGGCGAGGTCCTGCACGCGCATGTACGCGAACAGCGAGAAGGCCAGCATGCCCGCGGCAGGCCGCTTGAAGGCCACCGGGATCGCTCCCAGGGCGAAGAGGGCGACGATGAGGTCGCGCATGGGGCCCTAGCTCGACCTCCCCAGCGAGAAACGGCCCGCGCGCCCCATGATCACATCAGGAACCGGCGGAAGGCGTCGATGGCGCGCACCACCTCGCCGTTGAGCACCTGCTGGTCCGAGGCCCAGGCCCAGGTCAC
>JASFWR010000162.1:0-8215 GCA_050049155.1 Planctomycetota bacterium
CCTCCACCGTGGGGACGCTGCTCGTGCTCGCGTTCCGGGAGCCCATCACCGGCTTCCTCTTCGCGGTCAAGGGCGGGGAGCCCAACGCGGCGCTCGTGGACTACGTCTCCATCTGCGCCCTGATCCTTCCCTTCTCCCTGGTCACCCGCACCGGGATCGAGGCGCTCCAGGCCCAGAAGCGCTCGGAGACGGTGGTGATCGTCTCGCTGGCGAAGACCCTCGTCGAGACCGCCCTCAAGCTCTACTTCCTGTTCGGCCCCGAGCTGGGCGTCCTTGGCTTCCTCTACGCGATCCTGATCGGCGAGGCCCTCAGCGGCTCCCTCTTCGCCGTCTACATCGCCCGGGTCCACGGGGTCCGGCTGGTGGGTCGGACCTTCAAGCCCCTCCTCGCCTACACGATCCCCCTGGTCCCGGTCGGGCTCTTCCAGCTCTGCCTCCACCAGGCGGACAAGCTCCTGATCGAGCGCCTCGGGCCGGAGGAGGTCATCGGCCTCGGCTCCGACGGCGCCCCGCTCACGGTCGCGCGGGAGTGGCTCGGGGTCTACAACCTCGGCTACCAGATCCCCTTCCTCTTCCACTCCGCGGTGATGGGGTCCTTCATGCGGATCTGGTCCCCCAACATCTTCGCCCTCAAGAACGACGCGGCGAGCAAGGAGGACGTGCGGCGCATCGGCACCCTGGTCGCCCTGGCCATCGGCGGGCTCTACGCCCAGGTCGCCCTCTTCGGGCGCGAGGCCATCCAGCTCATCGGCCGCCAGGACGCGTACCAGGCCGCCAGCGAGGTGGTCCCCTGGGTCGCGATGGGCTACGTGGCCTTCGCCCTGTACGGCCTCAGCCAGGTCGCGCTGATGAGCGTCTTCGCCGTCCGGTCCCTCGCCGTCATGAACGCGGTGGCCCTCGCCGTCAACCTGACGCTCAACACCCTCTGGATCCCCGAGTACGGCTACCTGGGCGCCGCCGCGGCCACCACGGCCTCCTTCGCCGTCCTGGCCCTGACCTCCGCGGGCATGTCGGCCGCGCGAGGTATCCCGCCGTTCTCCGCAGCCTCCGTCGTGGCCGGCGTGCTGCTCGTCGGCGGCGCGTCCGTGGCCGCCGCCCAGGTGGACCGCCTCACCGAGCCGTGGGCCCCCGGCGGCCTGGCTGCCAAGCTCGCCATCTCGGTCGTGCTCGTCGGGCTCCTGCTCGCCTCGCTGCCGGGCAGCGAGCGCGCGCGGCTCCGCGAGACCCTCCGGCGCCGCTAGCGCGCGAGCCAGACGTCGCCGACGCCACTCGGCTCGTAGCGGGCGTCGATGAAGGCCTGCACGCCCTCGCCGAGGCCCCGGGTGCCCGCGTCCCGGATCACGGCCGCCGGCGGGTCGGCCTCCAGCACCCGCAGGACGTCGGCGCCCTTCGCCTCGTCGTCCAGCATCCGGAGCATCCCCCTGTGCAGGAAGAAGTACCGGTACGCGTGGGGCTGGAAGACCGCGCAGCCCGTCCACCCGGTGAGCACCGCGTCGTCGGGGCCGAGGGTCCCGTCGACGAAGTCGAACTGGGCGCGGAACCCGTCCACCGGTCGCTCCTCGGCCATGCGGGCGACCTCGGTCAGGGGGAAGAACGCGAGCGCCGCCACCGCCGCGGCCGCCCGGCCATGGCCCGGCTCCGCGGCGGCCGCCGCCGCCAGCAGACACAGAGCGCCGGCCCCCACCAGCCCGGTCCCGAGCTCTGCCCCCGGGTGGAGCTGGGCCATGGCCGCGACCGCGGCGCCCGCCCCGGCGGCGACGACCAGGAGCGAGAGCGGCCCGCGCGCCCGGCCCGCGGCGAGGCCCAGCACGGCGGCCGCGGCGGCCGCCGCCAGGGGCTCGAGCAGCTCGCTGCGGCTGATGGGCAGCAGCATGGCCGCCGCTGTGACCACGGCGAGGGCCCCGCCGCAGCGGGCGAGGGCGGCGCGCCCCGACGGCTCCGCGAGGCCCACCAGCGGCACGGCCGCCGCGCAGGCCAGGAGGGGCCAGAGGGGCATCAGGAACTGCGGCCAGGGGACCGGGATCGTGAACCAGCCGAAGAGGATCGTGCCGCTCGCGAGGACGATGAGGGACGCCGCAGGGACCCGCTCGCCGCCGGCCGCGGTGGCGCGCATGAGCTCGAGGATCCCCACCGCCCCGAAGCCGAGCAGGAGCGGGTTGCCCAGGAGGAACGCCGCGAGGTACTCCCGGGGGTCCAGCTCACGGGTCCACTCGAGGGGGCCGAGCACGACGTCCTGCACGAAGGCGTCCAGCTGCCCCTGCTGGGCCAGGGAGAGGAAGAGCAGCGCCACGGGGAACGCGCTCCACCCCACGAGGGTCAGGAGGTCCGGCAGCCCCGCGCGGAGGCCGCGCCACCCGCCAGCGCGGGCCTGGGTGAGGAGCACGGCGAGCCCGAGCCCTATGGCCCCGAAGGCGAGCTTGAACGTGAAGAGGAGCCCGACGCCCAGGGCCATGCCCGCGCCGGCGAAGGCGCGGCGGTGCCCCGCGCGGAGGCCGTCCACGGCGAGGACCGCGGCGAGGGTCCAGAGCGCCGAGGCCGGCACGTCCGGGCGGACCTCCAGGGACTTCTCCACGAACAGCAGCGTCGTGGCGTGGAGGGTGACGGCGACCGACGGGAGCCACCCGCCCCCGAGGCGCCGGGCGAGGGCGTGGGTGCACAGGAGCCCCGCGACGGCGAACAGGGCCATCAGGCCCCGCGCGAGCATGATCGTCGTCCAGCTGGCCCCGCCGGCCTCGATCAGCCCGGAGAGCATCCAGGCGAACCACGACGAGTGGTGCTCGAAGTAGTCCACGTGGGGGGTGAGCCCGCGGTGGATGCTGAAGGCGCCGTGGAGGTGCTGCAGCTCGTCCACGTCGAACCCGCGGCCCAGGAGCAGGGGCACGCGGTGGGCCACGAGCAGCCCGACGAACGCGAGGAGGAGCCAGCGCCCGACGCCCGCGGTGGGCGCGCTCTCATTGGGCGAGCTCTCGCTGGGCGACGTCTCGGTGGTCTGGGGCTGCTCCATGCGGGGCTCACGCCGGCGGCCGGCGCGCGAACATGATAGGTCGCCTCCAGCCGCCGCGCTCGCCCCGCCACCCGGCGGAGCGGGTCAGCCCGCGGAGCGCAGCTCCTCTTCCTCGGGGCGGAGCCAGCGGCTCACCATCGCGTAGAGCTCGTCGATGACCACGGGCTTCGAGATGAAGTCGTCCATCCCGGCGTCGAGGCACGCCTCCCGGTCCCCTCGCATGGCGCTCGCGGTCATGGCGACGATCGGGGGCCGCGCGCGACCGGCGGCCCGGAGCCGCTTGGTCGCCTCCAGCCCCGAGCACTCCGGCATGTGCCAGTCCATGAGGACGAGGTCGCACTCCGAGCCCTCGATGTGCTCGATGGCCGCGTTGCCGTCCTCGACGACGGTGACCTCGAGCCCGAAGCGCTCGAGCATGCCCCGGGCGATCCGCGCGTTGGTGGCGTTGTCCTCCGCCACCAGCACCCGGCCGGCGAGCGGAGGGCGGGCCAGGCCGCGCGAGCTGGCCGCGGGCCGGACCTCCACCGTGGGCTCCTCGGCGACGCGCTCCAGGGGGAGGTGGACGGAGAACGTGGAGCCCTCGCCCTCCCGGCTCGACACCCCGATGCGGCCGTTCATCTCCTCCGCGAGGAGGCGGCAGATCGTGAGGCCCAGCCCGGAGCCGCCGAAGCGGCGCGTGGTCGACTGGTCGGCCTGGGTGAAGCGGTCGAAGATGCCCTCGAGCCGGTCGGCGGGGATCCCCACGCCCGTGTCGCTGACCTCGATGCAGACGCCCTCGGGCGTGGAGCCGAGGGAGACCGTGACGGCGCCCTCCCGGGTGAATTTCACCGCGTTGCCCACCAGGTTCATCACGATCTGCCGCACGCGCAGGCCGTCCGCGAGGAAGCGGCCCGTGGCGCTCGCGTCCGCCCGGTACTCGAGGCGCAGCTCGCTCTGCTGGTTCCGCACGGCGAAGAGGCTCACGACGCGCCGGAGCACGTCGTCGAGGTCCGTGGGCGTGGCCTCGAGCTCCATCTGACCGGACTCGATCTTCGAGAGGTCGAGGATGTCGTTGATCAGGTGCATGAGGGAGCGAGCCGAGTCCTGGATGACGTCCAGGCACTCCCCCTGCTCGGTGTCGAGCGTCGTCTCCCGGAGCAGGCTCGACATGCCCAGGACGCCGTTCATGGGCGTCCGGAGCTCGTGGCTCATGTTCGCGAGGAACTCCGACTTCGCCCTCGACGCCTCCTCGGCTCGCGCGACAGCGGCCTCGAGCGCCTTCGTGCGCTCGTGCACCATCTCCTCCAGACCGTCCCTGGCCCGCTCGAGGCTCTGGTTGGCGTTCCAGAGCTCGGTGGCCTTGGTCTCGAGGAGGTGCTCGGCCTCCTGGCGCGCCCTGCGCTCCCTCTGGAGCCGGGCCTGCCAGACGTCGTCGCCCGGGGTCATCTCAGCTGACGGTGAACCGGCAGGCCTTGCCCTCGGAGCCCTCGACGTCCTCGCGCCGCAGCGTGCGCTCGTCGCCGAAGTGCTTGATGCAGCCCTGGATGAGGCCCTCGGCGAAGTCCGCGAAGGGGCGGGGCGAGGCGTAGTCCATGACGATCCCGCCGCACTCGAGGCGCTCGACCTCGAAGGTGGGCAGCTCGGCGTCCGGGTAGAGCTTGCGGACGGCGGTGTGGATGGTGTGCTCGATGCCCTCGAGGAAGGTGGGCGCGTCCTCGATGCCCTCGAAGAACTCGGGGAACTTCGCGTTGAAGCGGCTGAACAGGTGCTCGCCGAAGGCGTGCAGCAGCATCGGGATCGGGATCCCCGTGCGCTGGCCGAGCTTCTGGACGAGCGCCACGAGCTCCATGAAGTCGTAGGTGCCGACGGCCGTGTACGCGCCGCCGGTGGAGAGGTCGCAGCCGTCGAGCAGGGCGTCGACCTCGTCGAGGCCGCTCTGCTGCTCGATCATCTCGAAGAACTCGGTGAAGACGATGCCTTTCATGGTCTGGGGGCTCCTGGCAGGGGGATCGGGCCGGGGAATCGGGGCAGGGAGGTGGGGTCTCTCGACCGGGTGCATCGATCCGAACCTCGGATTCCTTGAGGGCAATCGGGCCGGAATCGCCCCGGTTCGCGCGGCGGTCGGGGGGCGGACACACAGGTCGTCGACTGGTGTCCAGGGGCGCCATAGGGGTCGGGGGGAGGCAGGGCGACCCGGCTCGACCGCCGGCCTCGTGCGAATGGCGTGTCGGTGCCTTGGGGGCGCGGTCCGCCGAAGGCCGGCGCGCCGCAGGCAGGGGTTCGGAGGCGCGTCCCCCGCGGAGCGCTCCAGGATGAGAGGAACAGGCGCGGGGGCCGCCGATCGGTGGAGATCGGGCGGCCCGGCGCCCCGGGGGCGCACGGTGAACCTGAGAATCGGATGAGCGCCCGACGGATCGGCCGAACCCCGGCGGGCCCCGGCTCGTCCGAGGCCTCGCGACCCAGGGGGACGAAATCGCCGCGTGCGGTGATCGGCCCTGGGCCCCCTGGCGAATGTCCAGCGTCTGCTCCTCTTCCCCATCCTCCCATGATCTCGCGCCTCCTCCCGCTGACCGCAGCGCTCCTCCTCTCCCCGGCCGCCATGGCCCAGGGCCCTGGCGGCAACCTCCCCGCGACGCCGAGCGCCGCCAACGCCATCCCCGGCCCCTTCGGCTTCGTCCGCTGCCTGACGCCGGACATCGACCCCAACATCGCCGGCCTGCTCCCGCCCTCGGACTGCAGCGCCAACAGCACCAACCCGACCGGCGCCTACTCACCGGCCAACCTGGACGAGATCGTGATCCCCGTGGTGTTCCACGTGATCCGCGACAACAACGGGAGCGGCAACGTCCCCAACTCCCGGGTCATCAGCCAGGTCGAGATCTTCAACGAGGACTTCGGCGCCCTCGCCGGCACCCCCGGCGCCCCCGGCGTCGACACGAAGATCCGCTTCGCGCTCGCCACCACGGACCCCCAGGGCCAGGCCTCGACCGGGATCCTGCGCTACGACAACTCCACGTGGTTCAACGACGGCGGCAGCTACTGGAACTCGATCGCCTGGGACCCGGACGTCTACCTGAACATCTACACCTTGGGCGCTCCGAGCGGCAGCTCGAACATCCTCGGGTACGTGCCGTTCTTCCCCCAGAACGGCCCCGTGGGCAGCGCCTCCGACCGGGTGGTCCTCCTGAACGGCACCGTCGGCCGGAACGCTCCCCTGGCCCCCTACAACCAGGGCCGCACGGGCACCCACGAGGTCGGCCACTACCTCGGCCTCTACCACACGTTCCAGAACGGCTGCGGCGGCTCGAACTGCTACGCCAGCGGCGACCGCATCTGTGACACGAACGCCGAGTCGCAGCCGGAGTACAACTGCCCCAACAACTCCTCGAGCTGCGGCAGCACCGACCCGGTCCGCAACTACATGGACTACAGCACGGACACGTGCATGAACAACTTCACCGAGGAGCAGGCGCGCCGCATGCGCTGCACCCTGGAGTTCTACCGCCCGGACCTCGGGACGCCCGTCGGCCCCACCCTCGGGCAGAACTACTGCGTCCAGACGCCCAACAGCACCGGCCAGCCCGGCATCCTCGTCGGCGCCGGCACCAAGGTGGTCGCCAACAACGACTTCGGCCTCATCGCCCAGGGCCTCCCGCTGGGCTCCACCGGCTACTTCATCTGCAGCCCGAACCAGGCGCAGGTGGCGAACCCCGGCGGCTCGGTCGGCACCCTCTGCGTCGGCGCCCCCACCGGCCGCTACCTCAGCCAGGTGGGCAACTCCGGCATCTTCGGGATCATCCCGCTGGTGGTGGACCTGACCGCCGTGCCGCAGCCCACGGGCAACGTGGCGGTGCTGCCGGGCGAGACCTGGAACTTCCAGTGCTGGTACCGCGACTCCTTCCTCGGCATCCCGGTCTCCAACTTCACCGACGGGTACACGATCACCTTCGAGTGATCGGCCCCGCGCGCTGACCCCGAGGCCCGGCCCCCTGGCTGGCGTCGGGCGCAGCGCGACCCTCAGGACGGCCCCGGATCCGGCGACCTCGCCGGGCCCGGGGCCGCTCCTGTGGGGTGCGGCCTCGTGCGTCGAGCCGCGGGCGGCCAGCCCGTCCCCGTCGACCTCAGGCCAACCAGGCGTCGACCATCGCGAGCATGGCGGCCGCGATGGTGGCGCAGTCCTCCTCCGACGCGCAGGCCGGCGGGAGGGCGTAGACCACGTTCCCGAGGGGACGCAGCAGGGCGCCGTGCTCCCGCGCGACCCCGCGCAGCATGGGGCCGCGGTCGCTCAGGTAGCCGGACTCCCCGCCCACCAGGTCGAAGGCCACCATGCCGCCCAGGTGGCGGAGGTCGCGCACCCGCGGGTCCCCCTCCAGCTCCGAGATACCCTCGCGGATCCGCGCGCCCACGGCGGTGAGAAGGGCCGGGGTGTCGCGCTCCTCGTTGATGCGCAGGGACTCCAGGGCGACCGCGCAGCCCACGGGGTTCCCGGTGAAGGTGTGGCCGTGGAAGAGGGCCCGGGTGCGGATGTCCGAGAGGAAGGTCTCGTAGAGCGCCTCGGTGGCGAGGGTGGCGGAGAGCGGGTACATGCCGCCCGTGAGGCCCTTGGCCAGGCACATCAGGTCCGGCGTGACCCCGCAGGCGAGGCAGGAGAACAGCGCACCGGTCCGGCCGAAGCCGGTCATGACCTCGTCCGCGATGAGGAACAGGCCCCGCTCGTCGCAGGCCGCCCGCGCGCCCCGCACGACCTCCTCACCGTGCAGCTGCATGCCCGCGGCCCCCTGGAGCCGCGGCTCCAGGATCACGCCGGCGGCGCGCTCCCCCAGCTCGTCGAGGGCCGCGACGATCGCCTCCGCGGTCGCCGGCACCCGCTCCACCTCGAACAGGAACGGGGCGAAGGGCATGAAGAAGGGGTCGGGGTCCCCCACCGACATGGCCCCGAAGGTGTCTCCGTGGTACCCGCCCTCCAGCGCCACGAAGACCCGCCGCCCCGGCTCGTCCCGCTGGGCGTGGGCCTGCAGGGCGATCTTCAGGGCCACCTCCACCGAGGTGGAGCCGTCGTCGCTGAAGAAGGTCCGCGTCAGCCCCTCCGGGGTCACCCGGGCCAGGGCCTCGGCCAGCGCGACCGCCGGCTCGTGGGTGGCGCCCGCGAAGAGCACGTGGTCCAGGCGGCTCATCTGCTCGCGCGCCGCCTCCACCAGCCGCGGCTCGCCGTGGCCGTGGAGGGTGGCCCAC
>JASFWR010000163.1:0-8209 GCA_050049155.1 Planctomycetota bacterium
CCGTCGCCACGCCGCACCCAGGCGAGCTCCATGGTGTCGAACCAGTCGAGGACGCCGAAGAAGCGGGAGCGCGGGCGGTGCGCCCCCTTGGCCATCAGCTCGACGCGCCCGTGGCCGGGCGTCAGCACGTGGACCACGAGCGAGGTCTCCCCGAAGGGCGTCCTGCGCAGGAGGATGGCCCGGTCGCTGGCGCGCGACGCGGGGCGGCGGGCGGGGGAGCTGGGTCGAGGCATGGCGCAGGGCCGCGGACGTCAGGCGCCCTTCCGCTCCAACTCCTCGGCGGGCTCGGCGCCCTCTTCGCTCGGGCGCGGCGAGGCCGGCGGCGGCGCCGCGGCCGCGCCCTCCCAGTCCAGCTCGAGGCCGCCTGGCCGCTCCAGGGCGACCCGCAGCACCCTGCGGTCGCTCGCCTCCGTGACACGGAAGGTGACCCCGTCCGACGTGAAGGACTCGCCCGCGGCGGGGAAGCGCCCGATCTCCGACAGGACGAACCCGCCGAGGGTCTCGTAGTCCGACTCCTCGGGGATCTCGAGGTCGAGCGCCTCGTTGACCTCCGAGACGTGGAGGCCCGCGTCCGCCTCGACGGCGCCGCCGTCCAGCCGCCGGAACGACGTCTGCTCCTCCTCGTACTCGTCGCTGACGTGCCCGACGATCTCGGAGACCACGTCTGCGAGGGTCACCAGGCCGGCGGTGCCGCCGTACTCGTCCACCACGATCGCCATCTTCTGGCGGTCCGCGCGGAACTGGTTCAGGAGGTCGGGGACCCGGACGGTCTCCGGCACCAGCAGGGGCGGGCGCATGATGTCCCGGATGCGCGTGCTCTCGAGCCGCCCCTCGGCCACCGCCTTGGTCGCCTCGAGCGCCGTGAGGGTGCCGATGATCGTGTCGATGGTGCCCTCGTAGACGGGGATGCGGGAGAAGCTCGCCTCGGCGAAGACCTCGACCGCCTCCGACAGCTCCGCGTCCTCGCCGATGGCCCGGATCTCGGTGCGCGGGGTCATCACCTCCGCGGCGTCCACCTCGCCGAACTCGATGGCGTTCGCGATCAGCTCCCGCGTGCCGGCCGCGAGGTCGCCGTCGAACTCGGCGCTCTCCACCATGGCCCGGAAGCCCTCCACCATCCGGCGGGTGCCCTCGTCCGTCTCCGGAGAGCGGAACGCCCGCAGCAGCGCCCGGCGGACCGTGCGCAGCAGGCCGACGACGGGGAGCAGAGGGAGGGCGAGCGTGGAGAAGGCCGGCAGGGCGGTGCGGAGGAGCGACTCGCCGCGGGAGCTCGCGAGGGCCGCGGGCAGCGTCTGCGTGGTGAGGTGGAGGAGCGGCGCGGCGACCGCGAGGGTCAGCGCGGCCGTCTGGAGCCAGGGGAGCTCCGTCGCGCCCTCCACCAGCGCCAGCAGGAGGAACGTGGCGGCGACCCGCGCCGCCTGGGCGCCGAGGTCGGCGGCCTCGCCCAGGGAACCCTGGCGGGCGAGGTGGCGGGCGTACGACTCTCGCTCACCGTCGTCGTCCTCCCCGTCGTCCTCCGGCACGACCGCGCGGTCGATGGAGTCCGAGAGCAGCGTCAGCACGCCGGCGATCGCCAGGCACACCACGAGCAGGAGCGCCGCGGCGAGCGGGTGGTCCGGAGACGGCAGGAGGGCGCTCTCCGCGGCGGCGACGGGTACGTCGACCACCGATCCCTCCGCGGCTGGCGGAGGCTCGAGGTCGGGTTCTGGCGCGGGGAAGGTCCTGGGCACGGCGGTGGGGGGCCGCCGGGGGCGGCCTCTCCTCGACTATAGGCCACCGGTGGGGGCCATGAAGCGTCGGGAGCGACGGCGGGGCGATCCGACGGGCTCCGCGCTGACCGCGGGGCGACGTGACGAACGGGTCGAGGCCGTTACGACCTCGGAACGTCGGGCTCGCCCCAGGCGCCCAGGGGCGAAGCGTCGGATCGTCGTAAGTGTCTTGATTGTTTGAATTTGTGGTTTGGATCCGCCCTGTCGCTGGCCGCCCTGGCACGGCGCTCGCCCAGGGGACCGCGTGATCGCGCACCAGCCCTCCCAAGACCTCGCCCCTCGCGCGGACTCCGGTCGCGCCGAGGAGACCCGCCTCATGGCCGCCTTCCAGGCCCGCCGGGACCACGCCTCCTTCGAGGCGCTCTACGCCGCCGCAGCGCCCGGGCTGCTCGCCTGGATCGAGCGGCTCCACCTCCAGCGACGACACCCCGGCGACCCCCGCGAGACCCTCCAGGACACCTTCGTCAACATCCACCGCTACGTGGGCACGTTCCGCGCGTCGGCGCCCGGCGGGTTCCGGTCGTGGGCGCGCACCATCGCGGTCAACGCCCTGCGGCGGACGCGGCGCCCCCGGGCGGGCCGCGCGATCCTGCAGACGGACCTCGGCGAGGCGACCCCCGAACCCGCGGACGTCCGCCTCGAACCCTCGGCCGCCGCGGCTCTCGGGGAGGACGCCCTGGCCCTGCGCTCCGGGCTGACGCTGCTCATGCTCCACTACGCCCGGTGCTTCGACCAGCTCTCCAGCCGCGACCGCGCCGCGCTCCGGATGGTCGAAGTGGAGGGCCGCTCCTACGCGGAGGTCGGTGAGGTCCTGGGGACCGAGCGGTCGAACACCAAGATGGTCGTCTTCCGCGCGCGGCGACGCCTGCAGGCGCTGGCGGCGGCGTGCCTCGAGCCCGGGGAGGAGCCCGGGGAGGAGTCCGGCGAGGGGCACGGCGAGGCGTCCGTCGAGCCGCCCCGGCGGTCGCGGCTCCGCCGCATCGCCTGACCGCACCCGCTGCCCGCGGCGCCCGATCCGAGCCCCGGGGACGGCGTCGTCGCTCCAGGCCTCGGTTCCCCCGGGCTCGGACCCCCGGCGTGCGTCTGCGAACCGGCCTCCCTCGGGGACCTTCGCCCCGGCGGACCTCCCACGGGCGGCCGCCCCGGGTCCTCGGACCGCGAACTCCGGTCTCGGGGCGCGGAACGGCGTGACGGTCCCTTACGCTCTCTCCCATGCACGCGCAGGACGAGGGGCCCTCGCCGGTGGAGGTGGACCTCCTGGTGACCGGGATCGGGGAGCTGGCGACCCCGACCGGGCAGCTCGCCCGCGCCGGCTCGGCGATGTCCGAGCTCTCCCTTCTCCAGGGCGCGGCGGTGGCCTGCGACGGAGGTCGGATCGTCGCGGTGGGCGGCACCGCCGAGGTGGCGGCGGGCTACCGAGGGCGGGAGGTCGTCGACGCGGACGGCGGGCTGGTGATCCCCGGGCTGGTGGACGCCCACACCCACCCCGTCTTCCTGGGCACCCGCGAGGGCGAGTTCGAGCAGCGCATCCAGGGGCGGAGCTACGTGGAGATCGCCGCGGCGGGCGGCGGGATCCGCTCGAGCCTCGAGGGCGTGCGCGGCAGCACGGAGGAGGGGCTCCTCGCGGCGCTCCTGCCCCGCCTCGACCGCTTCCTCGAGCTGGGCACCACCACCGTCGAGGCCAAGACCGGCTACGGCCTCACGGTCGCCGACGAGCTGAAGGGGCTCGACGTGATCGCCGCGGCGGATCGGCTCCACCCCGTGGAGCTGGTGCCCACCTGCCTCGGCGGGCACGACGTCCCGCCCGAGTTCACGGGGCGCCCGGACGCCTGGATCGACCTGGTGTGCGCCGAGCTCTGGCCTGCGGCGGCGGGCAAGGCGGCCTTCGCCGACGTGTTCACCGAGAGCCACGTGTTCGGGCTCGACGCGTCCCGCCGGCTCATGGAGTCCGCGCGGGAGCACGGGCTCGGGCTCCGGATGCACGTGGACCAGCTCACCTCCCTCGGCGGCGCCGAGCTGGCCGCGGAGCTGGGGGCCGCGAGCGCGGATCACCTCGAGCACGTCTCGGCGGCGGGCATCGAGGCGCTGGCGGCGCGCGGCGTGCAGCCGGTGCTCTGCCCGCTCGTCCCCCTGTACCTGGGCGAGTCCCAGGAGGCGCCCGCCCGACGGATGATCGACGCCGGCTGCGCCCCGGCGCTGTCCACGGACTTCAACCCGGGCTCCTGCTACTGCATGAGCCTCTTCGAGGTCATGAGCTGGGCGGCCCTCCGCTACGGCATGACGGCGGCGGAGGCCCTCACGGGGGCGACCCTGAACGCCGCCTGCACCCTCGGCCTCGGCGCCGAGCTGGGGACCATCGAGGTGGGCAAGCGAGCGGACCTCGTGGTGACGGACCTGCCCAACCACGCGCACCTGACGTACGAGCTCGGGCGCAGCCCCGTCCGCCGCGTGATCAAGGGCGGCGAGGCCGTGCGCTGAGAGATTCCCGGGTCGCTGCCCGGGATCCCCGGACCCCCGGACTGCTACCCTCCCGCCCGCGCAGCGCCGCATCCGGCGCGGGCGCATCCCCCGACATGACCGGCAAGAAACAGCTGATCCAGCCCCGCACCCTCAAGGGGTTCCGAGACTTCCTCCCGGCGGCCATGATCCCGCGCGAGCGGTTGATCGACACGGCGAAGGAGGTCTACCGGTCCTTCGGCTTCAGCCCGATCGACACCCCGACGCTGGAGTACACGGAGGTGCTGCTCGGCAAGGGCGGCGCCGAGTCGGACAAGCAGATGTACCGCTTCACCGATCACGGTGGGCGGGACGTGGGCATGCGCTTCGACCTGACGGTGCCCTTCGCGCGCTTCGCGGCGCAGCACATCGGCGAGCTCGGGACGCCGTTCAAGCGCTACCACGTGGGCCCGGTCTGGCGCGGGGAGAACACGCAGCGGGGCCGCTACCGCGAGTTCGTCCAGTGCGACTTCGACACGATCGGGACGACCAGCGGCGCCAGCGACGTGGAGGCGGCGCTGGTCATCCACGACCTCTTCCGTGCGATCGGGTTCGAGCGCTTCACGATCCGGATCAACGACCGGCGCCTCCTGACCGGGCTGCTGGAGTCCCTGGACCTCCTGCCCCGGCAGACCGAGGTCCTCCGCGTGCTCGACAAGCTGGACAAGGCGGGCGCCGACGCGGTGGCGCGGGAGCTCTCCGAGGGGGTCGGCCTGTCCGAGGTTCAGATCGCCTCCGTCCTCCAGTTCGCGGGGCTGCAGGGGGACCCGCGCGCCTTGCTCGACGCGATCGAGCCCCTCGTCAGCGGCGTCGAAGTGGGCGCGGCGGGCCACGCCGGGCTCGGCCAGCTCTTCGAGGCCGCGCTGGCGGCCGGCGTCCCCGAGGCGCGCATGCGGCTGGACCCGTCCATCGCGCGCGGCCTCGACTACTACACGGGCGCCATCTTCGAGACCTTCCTGGACGACCTGCCCGGCATCGGGAGCTGCTGCTCGGGGGGCCGCTACGACGACCTCGCTGCCCTCTACACCAAGCAGCACCTGCCCGGCGTCGGCGCCTCCCTCGGGGTGGACCGCCTCCTCGCGGCCATGGAGGAGCTCGGGATGACGGAGGCCCGCTCCGCGCCGTGCCCCGTCTTCATGCCGATGCTGGAGAAGGACCGCCTCGGGGAGTACCTCGCCCTGGCCGAGGAGCTCCGGGCCGCGGGGGTGGGGGTGGAGCTCTACCCCGAGCCGCGCAAGCTCGGGGCGCAGTTGAAGTACGCCGATCGCCACGGCTTCCCGCTGGCCGTCATCGCCGGGAGTTCCGAGTTCGAGGCAGGCACGGTCCAGCTCAAGGACCTGCGGGCCAAGGAGGGCGTCGAGGTGTCGCGGGGAGAACTCCCAGGGCGGGTCCGCGCCCTGTTGGGCTGAGGGGCGACCTTCCTGTTCGGGCCCCGGCGAAGGGGCTGGGAATTGACCCAGGGACCTGCCCGGGCGGGGTGAGGGCCCGCCGGGCTTGACGCGGTGTCATCGCAGCTGGGGCTCAAGAGAGCGGTGTTTCGACGTCGATCCGGTCCCTGGGAGAGGGCTCCTCGCCGAGCGCTTCCCCGTGCCTGCCAGCATGAAGGACCTGCCCGAGCAACCCGCCACCGCGGCCGAGGACCGTCGCCGCGAGGACCGCGCGCCCGCGTGCGCGCCGGCGCGTCTGCAGCTCGCCGATAGCGAGCTGAGGGCGCGGATCGAGAACGTCTCCGAGGGCGGCCTCTTTGCCGTGCTGGAGGACGCCATCGAGTTCGACGTCCAGGTCGACGGTGAGCCCGGCACGCGCAGGGTCCGGCTGGTCCGCGCCCAGCCGATCCCGGGCGGGAAGATGGGCCTCGGCCTGCAGTTCGTGGACTCGAGCGACCGAGCGGGGGGGCGCTGACGGGGGGTCGACCTCCTCGCCTGCCATGAAGTCGCTCCGCTCCATCCTCGGCGCCCAGCTCGTGCTCGGCTGCCTCGCCGCCATGGCCGTGATCCTCGCGGTGCGCACCGCGAGCTATCACGGGGAAGCGGTCGAGCGCACACAGCTCGGGGTGGCGGCCGCCATGGAGGACGTCGCGTGGGAGATCGCCAGGCAGCGCCGCGCGACGCTCGAGGGGGCCGTCCTCCTCGCCGAGCACCTCGAGCTCCCTGGTGAGGCCGCCGAGGATCCCACCGCCGAGCTCTCGAGCCGACACCTGCCGTCCACCGTCGCCTTCCGGTTCGAGGGCACCGGCGAGTGCCAGCTGGTCCACGGCCAGCCGCCCGTCGATGCGGCGCACCTCGAGGAGGCGATCCGATCCGCGTCCGTCGCCGGCGTCCGCGGTCCGGACGGGCCCTCCAGCGCGGTCGTGGTCGTCGACGGCCTCCCGCTGGTGGTGGCCGCCGCCAGTGGCTCCGACGCGGAGGGGGCCCGCACGGCGCTCGTCCGTCCGCTAGAGCTCAGGATCGTCCGGAGCCTCCACCCCGGGGTTCAGGTCCGCTTCCACGACTTCGAGGGCAACCCGCCGCCGAGCCCGTACGAGGGCGCCCTGGCGGAGCTCCAGCAGCCCGGCGGCTGCGTCGCCGTCCTCGAGCACGGCGGGTCCCTGGAGCTGCGGGCCTTCGCCGACGGCGCGGGGCGCCCGGCCCTCGCCGTGGCCGCCAGCCAGTTCCAGTCCCTCGAGGCCTCGTTCTCCGCCGTGGTGGGCGGGCAGCTGGTCTACCAGCTGCTCCTCGTCGGGATCTCCGTCCTCATCGCGCTGCGGTTCCTGCTCCGGTCCGTCATCCGGCCCCTCGCGCAGCTGCAGGGGCAGGCGGCTCGCCTCACCGCGTCCGCGAAGGTCAAGTCCCGCTTCAGCTCCGGCGACGCCGCCGAGATCCGCCGGCTCGGCGTCGCCCTCGACGGGATGATCGACAAGGTGGAGGTCGACCGGAACGAGATCGTCCGGGACGCCCGCCGCGCCGGCATGTCCGACGTCTCCATGGGGGTCGTCCACGCCGCCGGCAACATCCTGAACAGCATCAACGTCTCCACCAAGCTGCTCCTCCGGGACGTGAAGGGGGTCGACGTCAACGACATGCACAGCCTCGCGCGCGAGCTCGAGGAGCACTCCGACGACCTGGCCACGTACGTCGCGGAGAACGAGAACGGCCGCTTCCTCATTCCCTTCATCATCGCCATGGCGGACGCCGTCGGTGAGCTGCGTTCGCGGTGCATCGTCGAGCTGGAGTCTCTGGACCAGGGTCTCGGTCAGGTCATCGACCTGATCCGGAGCCAGGAGAAGTACGCCGTGGGTCCGGCGATGGTGGAGGAGGTCGCGCTGTCCGACGTGGTGGAGAGGGCGCTCGAGATCGCTTCGATCTCCGTGGACCACGTGGAGAAGGTCCACGTCGAGCGCCAGTTCGAGGGGGTCCCGCTGCTCCGCACGGATCCCCACCGGCTCACCAGCGCGCTGATCAACATCATCGTGAACGCCTTCGAGGCGCTGGAGAGCGATGACCTGGAGGAGCGCCGCCTCGCCCTCAGGATCTACGCCACGGAGGATCGGCGCGTGGTGGTCGAGGTCTCGGACACCGGCGTCGGCATCGACCCGGAGGACCTCGACCTCATCTTCACCTCGTCGTTCTCGAGCAAGCACGGTCACTCCGGCGAGGGGCTCCACATGGCGGCCAACGTGTGCCAGGAGCTCGGCGTGGCCATCGGCGTGATGAGCGAGGGCAAGGGGACGGGCTGCAGCATCAAGCTCCGGGTCCCGACGGCGAAGGCCGCGAGCGCCGTGGCGGAGGCCGGCGCGTCGGCGGTCGAGGCCGCCCCCACGGGCGGCTGAGGCCTCCGCGGGGGGCCGCCAGCCTCAATTTGAGCCGCCGCGGCGAGCCGTTCACCGCCGCCGCTCCCGCCGCACAGCGCGGGGTGCAGTCCCCGCGCGGATCCCGCGGGAGGAAGGTACTCTCAATGCAGAGTCC
>JASFWR010000009.1:0-22726 GCA_050049155.1 Planctomycetota bacterium
GGCGGGGTCCCCACGGACATCACCGGCCCGAGGGTTGCGGTGTGCGCTCGCCAGGCGGGGTCGAACTCGACGATCAGGTCTGGCACGCGGGCGTCCTGCGCGGGCCCGGGGTAGAGCTCGGCGCCGAGGTGCACCGCCCGCACGATGGGGACGCCGTCGGGGAACTCGATGGCGCGGAGCTCGGCGGTGAGCGCGGCGAGCGCGTCCTCCGCCTCCTCGCGTGGGAGGGGACCCGTGGGCTCCCGGCCCGCGACGTTGAGGCGGATGGCGCCGAAGTTGCCCTCGGCCACGTCGGCGAACGCGCGGCTCTCGGCCAGGTCCAGGGTCCCGAGGCGGGCTGCACGCAGGGTCGCCTTGGCCTCCGCGAGGGGGCCCCCCGCGGCGCGGTCCGCGGTGGCGTCCGGTCGCTGGACGCTCCAGCCTGCCTCCACCAGCCAGCGGTGGAGGTCGAACGCGCGGCGGTAGCTCCGGAACCCGTGGTCGGAGAGGAGGACCACCGAGGTGTCCTCCCCCGCCGCCTCCACCAGGGCGCCCAGGATGCCGTCGAGCTGCCGCAGCAGCGCGGTGATCTCCGGGCCCTGGAGGTCCAGGTTCGGCCGGTGGCAGAGCACGTCGAGGCTCTTGAAGACGAACAGGGACAGCCGCCAGTCGTCGCGCCGGACGAGGTCGAGCAGCTCCCGCTCCTTCAGCTCCAGCTGCCGCCGGACCTGTTCCAGGTCGGCCACCTGGTCCTGCCGCCACACGCCGAGGTCGGGGACGAAGCCCCTACCCCTGAGCTCCTCCGCGAGCCCCGGAGGGTGGGCGTAGTCCGCCTCGAAGGGGCTCAGCATTCCGGCCACGAGCGTGCCCTCGATGCGCTCCGGCGGGTAGGTGATGGGGACGCCCCAGACGTGGCTGCGTCGGGCGCGGCCGGAGAGCACGCGCCAGATCGGCGGCGCGGCCACGTCGGCGGCGGAGACGAGGCGCACGTCGTAGCTCTCGGGCTCGGCGCGGAAGAAGGAGTAGACGCCGTGGACCCCGGGGCCGACGCCGGTGGTGATGGTCGGCCACGCCGCGCTGCTGATCGGGATCCTCGTGGACTCCAGGTCGGCGGCGCGGCCGCGCGCCATGAGGGCGGCCAGGTTCGGGAGCTCGCCGGCCTCCACCAGCGGATCGAGCAGGTCGAAGGTGGCCCCGTCCCAGCCCACGACGAGGACCCGGTCCGGCCCGCTCGGCCCGCCGCAGGCCGCGAGAGCGAGCAGGCATCCGAGGAGCAGCGGGGGGGCGGTGCGGGGTCTCATGGTGAGCGGATCGGCAGTGTACGAAGCGCGGGGGCCCGGGTTGGCCGCGCACCGCCGCGGCGGTGGAATCCCTGGTGCGTCCTCGCACGGCCCCCCGCGGTCCGTAGCCTCTGGGACGTCCATGACCCGCGCGCTCTCGCTCCTGCTCCTCCCCCTGGCCGCCGCCTGCGCCGACCGCTCGGCGCCGCCGACGGTGGTGCTGATCTCCATGGACACGGTGCGGGCCGACAACCTCTCGAGCCAGGGCGCGGCGGCGGGGGCGACGCCCAACCTCGACCGCTTCGCGGCGGGTGCCGACCGCTACGAGGAGGCGTGCTCCACGGCGCCGTGGACGATGCCGAGCCACGCCTCCATGTTCACGGGCCTGTTCCCCTTCGAGCACGGCGCGCACACGTTCCTGCCCGGGGACGGCCACCGCGGGGACAACGTCTTCGCACTGCACCCGCGGACCCTCACGCTGGCCGAGGCGCTGGGCCGCGAGGGGTACGCCACCCACGGCGTGGTCTCCAACACGATCTACCTGCGCCCGGGCCTCGGCCTGGACGCCGGCTTCCAGTCCTGGGACGTCCGGCGGGAGGGGGGCGCGGCCGTCACCGCGCGGGCCCTCGCGTGGCTGGACGCGCAGGCCGGGGGTGATCGGCCGGCGTTCCTCTTCGTGAACTACATGGACGCCCACCGGCCCTACGCGTCGGCGGAGGCCGGCGCGGACGGGCACGCCGCCCTCGACTCGCTCATCGAGCGGGTCATGGTGGAGGGGGCGCCGGCGGAGGGGCTCGGCGAGGAGGTGCGCGGCCTGCACCAGGACGCGGTCACGCTGCTGGACCGCGAGGTCGGCGCGCTGCTGGACGGGCTCGAGGAGCGCGGGCGGCTCGAGGGCGCCGTCGTGATCATCACGTCGGACCACGGGGAGGCGTTCGGCGCCCACGGCGTCGTGGAGCACTCGAAGGACGTGTACGAGGACCTCGTCCGCGTCCCGCTGCTCGTCAAGGCGCCGGGGCAGCGCGAGGGGCGGGTCGTCGCGACGCGCGCGTCCTCGGTTGACGTCCCGGGCCTCGTGGCGGGTTGCCTCGCGGAGGCGGGGCTCCCGTCGCTGACGGCGGAGTTCCCGAGGACCCCGGGGAACCACCCGGTGATCGTGGAGAACTACTACAGCCGCATGCGTGACCTCGAGCGCTTCGGCGACCGCTTCCGGCGCCGCCGGGTGGCGATCTACGACGGCGCCACGAAGCTCATCCTCGACTCGTCGGGGGGCGCGGAGCTCTACGACCTCGACGAGGACCCGGCCGAGGCGCGGGACGCCGCGGCCGCCCGGCCGGCGGTCGTCGACCGGCTCGGTAAGGGCCTGGACGCGTTGCTCTCGGAGGGCGCCTTCCAGGGGGAGCGAGCGCTGCCCGATCGGTTGACCCCCGAGCAGGCCGACGAGATGGGGGAGCTCGGCTACGGAGGCGGGCGGTGAGGGCCGCCGCCGCGTGGCTGCTGCCGCCGCTGCTCGCCGCCTGCGGGGCCGGGGAGCCGGTCGAGCCGCCGCACGTCATCCTGCTCTCGCTGGACACTGTCCGCGCCGACCGCCTCGGGTGCTACGGCGCCGTGCCAGGCCCCACGCCCCGCCTCGACGCCCTCGCCGCGGGCGCCGACCGGCACCGGTCCTGCGTCGCCCCCGCCCCCTGGACGCTGCCGTCCCACGCGTCGATGTTCACCGGGCTCTTCCCCTTCGAGCACGGGACCCACGGGTTCCGGGTGGAGGAGTACGTGGACAACGCCCACCCTCTGCACCCGGACCACCTGACCGTGGCCGAGGCCATGGCGGCGGCCGGCTACGAGACGGCGGCCTTCGTCGCGAACACCGTCTACCTCGCCACCCGCTTCGGGCTCGACCAGGGCTTCGAGACCTACGAGGTGCGCAGGCAGGACGCCGCCGCCATGACCGATCGGGCGCTGGCCTTCCTGGACGACCGGGACCCCGAGCGGCCGTGCTTCCTGTTCGTGAACTACATGGACGCCCACCGGCCCTACGGGATGCGGTCCCCCGAGGAGCTGGCGCGCCTCCCGGACGCCGAGCATCCGGCCAAGCTCCTGGAGGAGCTCTGCGAGCAGGTCATGCTCCGCGGCGAGGCGCCGGGGGCGCTCGGGGAGCGGGTGGCCTCGCTCTACGACGAGGGGCTCGTGGAGCTCGACCGGGAGGTGGGCCGGCTCCTCGACGGCCTCGCGGAGCGCGGGCTCCTGGACGGGGCGCTGGTCGTGGTCACCTCGGACCACGGTGAGGCCTTCGGGGAGCACGGCGTCGTCGAGCACGGCAAGGACGTCTACCAGCCCCTCGTCGCCGTGCCGCTGATCGTGAAGCGGCCGCGGCAGTCGGAGGGCCGGGTCCTCGACGCGGTCGCCTCCCTGGTCGACGTCCCCGGGCTCATCGCCTCGGCCGTCGGGGACGACGGGCTTGAGGCCTGCTTCAGGCGGCTGCCGGGGACGCACCCGGTGACCGCCGAGGTCCACTTCGCCCGGCCGCGCGAGCTGCTCCTGTACGGGGAGCGCTTCCAGCGGGAGCGGACGGCCCTCTGGAGCGGCGAGCACAAGCTCATCGTCGGTGGCGGCGCGGCGGAGCTCTACGACCTCGCCGCCGACCCGGACGAGGGGGAGGACCGCGCGGGCTCGGAGCCGGACCGGGTCCGGGCGCTGGAGGCGGAGCTGCGGGCCCTCGTCGAGACGGGGCTGTACCAGGGCGAGAGGTTGCCGCCGGCGCCTCCGACGGCGGCCCAGCAGGGGGAGATCCGCAGCCTGGGCTACGGAGGCGGCCGTTAGGTCCGGACTTCACCCACTCCTCGAGCGGGGATGTCCCGTGCCTCACGGAGCGCTCATGAAAGTGACGTGAGCCCTCGTTTGATGGAGTTCGTCCAGCGGGCGATTCTCGTTGGGTAAGGGCAGGGTCCCCAGACCCCCGTCCCCACGTTCCCAACCGCGCCTCGCATGAAACAAGCCCACCTCTTGGCCGCGATCGCTCCCCTCGCGGTCGCCCTCCCCGCCGCGGCCCAGGGGCCGCTCCCGCCCCCGCCCGTGCCCCCGCAGAACCCCCAGACCGCGGAGAAGGCGGTGCTGGGCAAGATGCTGTTCTGGGACGAGCAGCTCTCCAGCGACGGCACCATGGCCTGCGGCACCTGCCACCAGCCCGGCCACGGCGGCTCCGACCCGCGGGCGTCGGCGGCGCCGATGAACCCGGGCCCCGACGGCGTCCTCGGCACGGCGGACGACGTCTTCGGCTCCCCAGCCATGCACGGCTCCAACGCCTTCGGGCACTACGTGGAGGACCCGACCTTCGGCTTCACGGAGAAGGCCACCGATCGGTACTCGCCGAGCATGATCGCCGCCGCCTACTTCCCCGAGCTCTTCTGGGACGGGCGGGCCTCGGGGACCTTCGTCGATCCGCTGACGGGGGGCGTCGTGATCCCCCAGGGCGGGGCCCTCGAGTCCCAGTCCCTGAGCCCGATCCTCTCCGACGTGGAGATGGCCTGGTCGGGCCGGTCCTGGAGCGACGTCACCGATCGCCTGGCCGCGGCGGAGCCGATGGCGATGGCCACGGATCTCACCCCCGACATGAACGCGGCCCTCGCCGTGGACGGCTCGTACCCGGAGCTGTTCGAGGCGGCCTTCGGCACCGACGAGATCACCCCGGTGCGGATCGCCTTCGCCCTCGCGGCCTACCAGCGCACCCTGGTCCCCGACCAGTCGAAGTTCGACCGCGTCATGCGGGGTCAGGCGAACTTCACGCCCCAGGAGAACAACGGCTTCGGCGCGTTCCGGAGCCAGGGCTCGCGGTGCAACCAGTGCCACAGCGGGTCGCTGTTCTCGGACGGCCAGTACCACAACCTGGGCCTGCGACCGATCTTCGAGGACGACGGCCGCCGGAGCGTCACCGGGCAGTTCGGTGACCGCGGGCGCTTCAAGACGCCCTCGCTCCGCAACGTCGACCTGCGCGCGCGCTTCTTCCACACCGGCGCGCCGGGCATCAACAACCTGAACGACGTCCTGGTCTTCTACGACAACGACGGGGGCCCCTTCGGCCAGAACAAGGACCCGCTCATGAACAACCTGAACGTCCCCGGGTTCGTCCGTGCGGACCTGACGGCGTTCCTGCGCACCCTGACCGACCCCCGGGTGGCGAACGAGACGGCCCCCTTCGACCGGCCGTCCCTGTGGAGCGAGCGCTTCGCGGCCAACCCCGCGCCCCTGCCCTTCGGGGCCGTGGCGGGGTCGGGCGGCCTCGTGCCGCAGATCATCGCGACGGCGCCGCCCAAGAGCGGCAACGGCGGCTTCCGCGTGGGGCTGCACAACGCGGTCGGCGGGACGTTCGCGGTCCTGAAGGTCAACCTCGTGGCGGTGCCGGGGACCGCCACCGTCGCGGACCTCCGCAACGGCCTCCCCCTGGCACAGACGGTCCAGGGGGTCGGAGCCGGGGACGGCACGGCGACCTGGATCGACGCGGACGCCACGGCGCCGGTGCTGGTCGGCCTCACCTACGAGGCGCAGTGGCTCGTCCGCGACTTCAGCGCGCCCAACAACATCGCGCGCTCCCAGGCGGTGCTCATCTCCATCGAGTGAGCGCGGCGACCTGATCGCCGAGGCGGCGCGGGGCGCGGATCCGACGGGGTCCGCGCCCCGCGCTGCGATCGGGCCGAGCTGGTGGCCGGGCGTCCGCGCGGCGGCCGCCCCCGAGCACTCGGAGGGCCGAGCACTCAGGAAGCCGGGCGCTCAGGGGGTGCCGTGGAGCGGCAGCGTCACCGTGATCCGGAAGACGCCGCCCTCGGAGGTCGCCTCCGCCTCCCCGCCCATGGCCTCGGCGCAGGAGCGGACGATGGCGAGGCCCAGCCCCAGGTGGGCCCCGTCGGCCGAGCGGGCGGACTCCGCGCGCCAGAAGGGCTCGAAGGCGTGCCGGGCGGCGTCTGCGGGGAGGTCGACCGCGTCGTTCTCGACGGTGAGCCGGAGGCCGGCGGGCGCGGGCTCGAACCGCACCCGGACCGTCGTGTCCGGGGCCGCGTGGGCGGCGGCGTTCCCGGCGAGGTTCGTGGCGATGCGACGGACGAGGTCGGGGTCCCCGGCCACGGGCGGCAGCGCCTCGTCGCGCTCCCCGCCGTCGAGCTCGAGGCCGCGGGCCGACAGGTCGGCGGACCGCTCACCGAAGGCCTCGTCGATGGCCAGGCGCAGGTCGACGGGGACCGCGTCGCCCTCGAGGTCCCGGGATCGCCGCAGGAGCAGCAGGCTGTCGACGATCTGCTGCAGCTCCAGGGTGGAGGCGAGGTTGCCCTCGGCCACCTCGACGAGCTCCTCGGCGCTCCGCTCGCGCCGGAGGGCGACCTCGAGGCTGGCGCGGAGCCCGGCCAGGGGGGTCCTCAGCTCGTGGGCCGCGTCGTCGGTGAAGCGGCGCTCGCGGGCGAAGGACTCGGCGAGTCGGGCGCGCGAGCGCTCCAGGGCGTCGACGATGGGGGCGAGCTCCGCGGGCGCCGACGGGAGGGTGACGGGATCGTCCAGGCGGCCGGTCCCCATGCCCTCGATCCTCGCCGACAGCGCCCCGAGGGGCGCCATGCCGCGGCGCACGCTGGAGCGGATCAGGAGCGCGGAGGCGACGAGCGCGCCGAGCGCCGCGAGGCCGAGGAGGCGCGTGAGCTCCGACGCGCGCTCGAGCTCCGTCTGGATGGGCGTGAGGGCCAGGATCACGAACCGCTCGCCCTCGCGGAACGGGGGCTCGCCGCCCCGGGGCGGACGACGGTCCCGTTCGCGGCGGCCCATGGGCCCATCGCCGGGGCCGCGGTTCGGTCCGACCCGCCTCCGTGGGAGGAAGGAGGCGGTCGCCGCGCGGAACCGTGTCCCGCTCGCGTCCACGAGTTCGGAGTAGCGCAGGCCCGCGAGCGACCCTGGCTCCCCCTCCACGGGGTCTTCCTGCCCGCGCGAGACCTCGAGGTCCGGGAAGCCCTCCGAGCGGGCGAGCCAGGCGGGTTCGCCGGCGCGCCACGCGACCCAGCTGAAGTCCGGGGGGAGGCCGGGCCTCGAGGGATCGAAGGTCGCCTCGCCGCGCCTCTCGGCGAAGATCGACTCCGCCACGACCCGCTCCGCGCCCACCTCCAGCACCGACCGCAGGGTCTCCTCCCCGCTGCGCCGGTCCTGGGCCCGGTAGGCCTCGAGCACGGCGACGGCGGAGACGGCGATGGTGAGGGCGACGGCCAGGGTGGAGCCCACGACCACCCGGCGCTCGATGCTGGGCTGGGTCGTCACCGCGCCTCCGGCTCCGAGAGGATGTACCCCTGGCCTCGGCGGGTGTGGAGGACCCGCGGCGCGCCGCCGGCCTCGAGCTTCTTGCGGAGGTACCCGACGTAGACGTCCACGACGTTGCTGCTGGCCTCGCCGTCCTGTCCGTAGAGGCTCACGTGGGCCTCCGACCGTGTGACCACCTCGTTCGGTCGGTGGGCGAAGTACTCCAGGAGCGCGTACTCCCGGGCCGTGAGCTCGACGGGCCGTCCGTCCATGGTCACCGCGCGGTCCGCCGTGCTCACGCGCAGGGGGCCGACGGTGAGGACGGGGGACTTCACCTGGAACTTGCGCCGGAGGAGGGCCCGGGAGCGCGCGACGAGCTCCTCGATCGCGAAGGGCTTGACGAGGTAGTCGTCGGCGCCCGCGTCGAGGGCGAGGACGCGGTCCTCGACCCGGTCCCGCGCCGTCATCACGAGGACGTGGGCGGTGTCGTCCGTGGACCGCATGCGCTGGAGCACGCTGAGCCCGTCGACCCCGGGGATCATCAGGTCGAGGATGACCAGGTCGAGGGCCTGGGCCTCGATGACCGCGAGCGCCGTGTCGCCGTCCCCGGCCACCTCCACCGACCAGCCCTCGTCCCGCAGGGCGGTCACCACCGGGCCCCGCAGCGGGCCGTAGTCTTCCACGACGAGGATGCGCATCTGGATCCAACCTAGCCGGACCGGCGGACGGGCCGGGCGGTTCCTCTCACCTTCCTCTCACCTGTGGGACCGTCCCGCGTCGGGAGCATCGGGGGCCCGGCAGCTCCGTCGGAGCGCGGGCGACCCGCGGTCTCGATCAGCGATCCGCGGCGGGCGTGAGGCTGGCGGGGCCGCGGCGCACGACCCAGCCGACCACCAGGACGGCGACGACGCCGAGGCCGAGTGCCAGGGACCACCAGACCTCCACGAGGTCCCCGCCCCGGCGAAGGACGAACCAGGTCGCGAGGGGGAGGGCGATCACCCACCACGCGATGAAGTTGAAGACGGCGGGCGGGACCGTGCGGCCCATGCCGCGGAGGATGCCCGAGCCCACCACCTGGAGCCCGTCGACCACCTGGAAGGCCGCGGCGATGGGGAGGATCGCCGCCGCGAGGGCGAGGGCCGCGGGGTCCTCGGGGATGTAGAGGGAGGGCAGCCAGTGGCGGCCGAGGTAGAGCCCCAGGCCCAGGGCCGTCATGGTGGCGGCGCTGAGCCAGAGGGCGAGCTGCGCGCTCGCCTGGGCCTCCCGGTGCCGGCGCTCCCCGATGAGGTTGCCGATCCGCGTCGTGGCCGCGAGCCCGATGCCGAGCGGGACCATGAAGGTCATGCTGGCGAGGTTGATCACGACCCCGTGGGCCACGGTGGCCTGCACCCCGAGCATCCCCGCGAGGAAGGTCGTGGCCCCGAAGGCGCCCATCTCGAGGCCGAGGTGGAGGGCCACCGGCACGCCGTAGCGGAGCACGCGCACGACCCCGGCCACCGACCGTGAGGCGCGGTCCCAGCGGACCCAGGCGCCGCGGAGCAGGCGCTCGCGTCGGACGATCCAGAGGATCGCGAGGCACATGAAGGTCCGGGTGATCCCCGTGGCCACGCCGGCCCCGGTGATGCCCCAGCCCAGCTCGAAGATCATCAGCCAGTTGACCACGGCGTTCACCCCGTTGGCCGCCACGGCGACCGCCAGCGCCGGGCGGAGGATCCCGCGGCCCTGGAGCTGCTGCCGGAAGGCGATGTAGACCAGGAAGAACGGCGTGGCGAAGGACTGGGCCAGGGCGTAGCGCTCGGCCGGGGCCGCCAGCTGCGCGGCGCTCTCCACGTCGAGGCCGGCGGAGGTCACCACCCGCTCGGTGCCCGCGACCCACGTCGCGAACTCGCAGGTGGCCGTGATGAGCTCCGCGGTGAGGAAGCGCAGGCCGACGATCGGGCCCGAGGCGAGCAGCGCGACGAGGATGCCGCGCTGGAGCGCGCGCCCGAGGGCCTCGCGGTCCCGCGCGCCGTGCCCCTGGGTGACGATCGGGTCGATCCCCATCACGAGGCCCATCCCGGCGATCTGGGTCAGGTGGACCCAGACGCCCGCCAGCATGGCGGCGGCGACCGCCTCGCTGGACCAGCGCCCCAGCATGACGAGGTCCACCAGCCCGATGGTCATCCAGCACACGTTGGTGAGGAGGATCGGGAGCGAGAGGCGGCAGAGCACGCCCAGTTCCTGGCGGGTGTCGGTCACGGGATCGTCGCGGCGAGGTCGGGCCCCTGCGCGCGGGCCGAGGACCATACGCGCTCCGCTGCTGGCGGGCGCGGGGCCGGCGAGGTTCCTGCGGCGGGCGCTCACAGGGGGGACGGCGGCTGCGTAGGCTCGGGGGCATGGAGAGCGGTTCCGAGGAGCGTCCGGTGACCGGGCAGGGGGCAGCGCCTCGCGAGGAAGGGGCCCGCGAGGAAGGGGCGGGGAAGGACGTCCTCCTTTCCTTCCTGGCCACCCTCTCCGTGGCCCTCCTCGGCCTCCTCGTGCTGTTGCGCCTGTTCCCCGAGCGCTTCGGGGCGCGCGAGCTGTTCCCGTCCCCCGCCGAGCCCTCGCGCCTCGAGCCGCGTCCCGCGATGACCGGTCCGGCCGACGCGCCCCGGCCGGTGGTCCCCCGGCGTCCGGCCGCGCCGACCCAGGCGCAGGTCGTCTTCTCCGACGCCTCGCCCTCCGTGGTGCACGTGACGACCCGGACCCGGGACGTGCGCGAGCGGGACTTCGACGCCGCGGAGTTCATCTCGGGCACCGGCTCGGGGTGGGTCTGGGACCGGGAGGGGCACGTGGTCACCTGCCTCCACGTGGTCAACGGCGCGACCTCCGCGCTGGTCACGCTGGCGGACGGGTCGGAGTGGGAGGCGAAGCTGGTCGGCGTGGACCCGCGCACCGACCTCGCGGTCGTGCGCATCGACGCGCCCGAGGAGCAGCTCGTCCCCGTGCGCATGGGGTCTTCGGCGGACCTCTCCGTCGGCGCGCAGGTCTTCTCCGTCTCCTGCCCTTACGGCCTCGCACACTCCCTCTCCGTGGGCCATCTCAGCGGCCTCGGCCGACGGATCCGCTCGGAGTCGGGGCAGTACATCGACGGCGTCCTGCAGACGGACGCCGCCATGCACCCGGGGTCCTCGGGCGGCACGCTCCTCGACGACCAGGGCCGCGTCATCGGCATGAACGCCGCGATCCACGCCGACTCCCGTCAGCAGACGGGCGTGGGGTTCGCGCTGCCCATCGACCGGGCGCAGGAGGCCGTCCCGGCGATCCTGCGGGACGGCTTCCGGTGGGAGCCCCGCTTCGGGTTCGTCACCGCCAGCGACGCCAGCAGCGAGGCGCTCCTCGGGAAGATCAGCGGCGTGCCCGAGGCGCCCGTGCGGGGTGTCGTGGTCGCCGAGGTGGACGAGGGCAGCCCGGCGGCGCTGGCGGGGCTGCGCGCCATGCAGACGACCAAGGGCGCCGACCTCGAGGAGCAGCTCATCGTGCGGGACGTGATCGTGGGCGCGGAGGGCCGCGCCGTGGGCTCGCGGGCGGACCTCGAGGCGGCCCTGCGCGGCCTCGCCCCCGGCGCGCCGCTCACCCTGCGGGTCGCCACGCCCTCCGGGGAGTCTGAGGTGGTGCTGACGCCGGCCCCGGCGGTGGACTCCGGGGTGGAGCCTACCGCGCCGCCGACGGTCGGGTCCGGCCGCTAGCGCTCGAGCCAGGCGGGGGCCGGGACCCGCTCCGCCATGAACAGCGCCGCGATGAGTTCGCCGGCCTCGCCGGTCGTCCTGGGGCTGACGTAGTCCCAGACCACCTCGCCGGTCCCGGGGTCCAGCTCGAAGGCGCGGCCCTGGGTGGACTCGGCCACCAGCAGGTTGCCGCCGGGGAGCTGCTGGACCGTGCCGCAGAAGAAGGAGGCGAACGCCGAGGGCGGCGCGGCCTGCCATCGCCAGCGGATCGCGGCCGACCCGGGGTCGATCCGCAGCAGCCTCGACGACTCCGCGGGGCCGCCCCGGTTGTCGAAGACCAGCAGGGAGCCGTCCGCGGCCACGGAGGGGTCGTGGGGCGCCCGCCACGGCGAGGCCAGGGGGCCCCGGGAGAGCCAGGTGAACCGGCCCGCGTCGAGGTCCAGGGTGACCACGAGGTCGAGGTCCCGCAGGCAGACCAGGGCCTGCCCCGCGGCGACCCCGTCGACGCCGAGCCGCCCCGCCTCCTCCTCGTCGAGGAGGTCGATGGAGTTGGCGTGCATGACGTCCCCGCTCCGGACCGTCAGCTGCGCGAGCATGGGGGCCCACGCCGAGCTCGCGAAGGCCGACCACAGGCTGACGGAGCCGAGCGCCTCGCCGTCGGGCGTGTACCGGACCACGAGGTCGTCCACCACCGCCTGGTTCGGGTCGACCTCGGGCACCACGCGCTCCGTCCGCGACAGGGCGACGATCGTCCCGTCGGGGGCGATGTCGAGGTCGTGGTGGACGCGGTCCGTGACCACCCAGCGGAGGTCGGAGGTCCGGCCCACGCGGACCAGCGCGCGCCCCGAGTGGATGGCGAGCAGGTCGCCCTCCGGGAGCATCCGCACGCGGCGCCAGGGCAGCTGGTGCGCCCCCTCCGCGGGCGGGACCCCGGGGAGCTGGTCGTAGGGGAGCCCCCAGCGATGCAGGACCACCCCTTCCATGGACACGAGGACGGCCTCGGCGGCGTCCCCGGAGCACATGAGGGTCGGGCCGTCCTCGGTCCGGCCACGCTCCCAGCGCACCAGCCCGGTCGCGGCCGGCGCCGGGCTGGAGCCGGAGGCGTACCCGATGGCCCCGAGGCCGCCGCCGGGCTGCCGTCGGTAGCCGTACAGCCCCGTGGGCTCCTCGGCCCAGCCGCGTCGGTCGACGTCGCCGTCCTCAGGAGCGGGTCCGACCGGCCCGCCGGACCCGCCGCAGCCGGGGGCGAGGGCGGCGAGCAGCAGCAGGGCCGCCCGCGGCGGGGCGCACGTTCTCCGAGCGGACGACACGCTGGGGCCTCAGCTGCGGTAGGCGTCGAGGAGCGTCGCCGCGGCCGCGCCGGGGGGGAGCGAGCCCTCCCTCACCCTGGCCATCAGCCCTTCGAGGCGCTCACGTACGGCGGCGTGTGCGCGGAAGTCGCCCAGCAGGCGCTCCTCGATCAGCGCCCACGTCCACCGGGTCGCCTGCTCGCCGCGCCGCTCCTCCAGGAGCCCCGCGCCGTCCACGGCCGCGCGGTGGTCCGAGATCGCCTCCCAGAGCTCCTCGACGCCCGCGCCGGTCTCGGCGCTGACGACCACCGTCCGCGGCGACCAGTGCTCGTCCCGCGGCCGGAGGTAGCGGAGCGCCGCCGCGTGGTCCCGCGCCGCCGCGCGGGCGAGCGCCACGCGGTCCCCGTCGGCCTTGTTCACCGCGAGCACGTCGCCGACCTCGAGGATCCCCTTCTTGATGCCCTGCAGCTCGTCGCCCGCGCCGGGGAGCAGCAGCACCACGAAGGTGTCGACCATGTCCCGCGCCGCGGTCTCGCTCTGCCCGACGCCCACGGTCTCCACGAGGACGACGTCGAAGCCGGCCGCCTCGCAGAGCAGCATCGTCTCCCGGGTGCGGCGGGCCACGCCGCCCAGGGTCGCGGCGCTGGGGGAGGGGCGGATGAAGGCCTCCTCCCGCCGGGCGAGGGCGTCCATGCGGCTCTTGTCCCCCAGGATGCTCCCGCCGGTCAGGGCGCTGGACGGGTCCACGGCGAGGACGGCGACCCGCAGGCCGCGGTCCACCAGCTGTCCCCCGAGGCACTCGATGAGCGTGCTCTTGCCCACGCCGGGGACCCCGCTGATCCCGACCCGGTGGCTGCCGCCCGCGTGGGGGAGGAGCCGCTCCAGCAGGCGCCGGGCCAGCTCCTCGTCCTCGGGCCGCGCGCTCTCCACCAGCGTGATGGCGCGGGCGAGCTGGGTCCGATCGCCGGCGAGGACCCCCTCGGCGAGGTCCTCGAGCGCCGCGCTGGGCCGGCTCGGCCGCTGGTCACCTCGATCGTCCACGGGGAGAGCGTAGCGCCTCGCCCCTCGACCCGGCAGCTTCCGCCGGGTTCGGGGCCGGGCGCCGGATACGCTGCGGCGCGAACGGCTGCTCCCTCGCTGGCTCCGCGCGGTCCCCCGCTGGCTCCGCCCGGGCTCCCGACCGCGCCCCGGCTCCCATGATCCTCTGCGTCACCACCCCCGCTCCCCGTCCCGCCGAGTCCCTCTCCGCCCTCGCGCGGCTCGGGTTCGAGCCCGTCGACGGGTCCGCCGGGCTCCTCTCCGACGGCGCCGCCGCCCTCGCCATGGACGGGACGCCCGCCGGGCGGCTGGGCCTCCGGGTCTGGCGGTCCGCCCTCGCCGAGGGCGCGGAGCCCTGGATCGAGCGCCAGGGCCCCGTGGCCTTCGAGGGAGGGCGGCTGCTCCAGGCCCCGTCGGGCGCGCGGGTGGAGGTCCTCGACGGCGACCCGCCCGCCCTCGAGCTCTCCGACCGCGGCCGGGTGCTTGGGGGCTTCGCCGGCGTCTCCCTCGAGTCGCCGAGCCTCGCGCGCTCCCTGGAGTTCTGGGGCGCGCTGCTGGGCGCGTCGCCCTCGGCGGGCGGGGCCGAGCAGGGCTGGGTCACCGCCCGGGTCGTGGGCGGCCCGGATCTCAGCTTCATGGCGCCCTTCGCCTGCCCGCACTCCTTCGTGAACCCCTCGCTGACCTACTTCAACGGCGGGCGGAACGCGGAGGTGATCGCCGACCTCGAGCGCCGTGGCGCCCCGGTCTTCGAGGTGGTCGGCGGCCACGACCCGGCGGAGAACGTGATCCTCCGCGAGCCCGGCGGGGTCGGGTTCTTCGTCTTCAACGACTGACGGCCGCGAGGGCCGCGCCGCGGCTCGCTGGGGGCGGCCCGCTTCAGCTCCCCTCGCCGCTGTCGACGCCGCGCACGAACGCGTCGAGGGCGCCGGCGTCGGCGGCGAGGTGCTCCTTGCGGTCCTTGGGGAGGCGCTTGATGAGCGTCTCCACGCGCTGCGCGCGGGACCGATCACCGACCGCGGCGGAGCTGGTGAGCTCGAGGGGGCCACGGCCCCGGAGGGCCTTGGCTCCGCGACCCTCCTGGTGCTGCTCGAAGCGCCGAGCCACGTCCTTGGCGATGCCCGTGTAGAGCGCCCCGTCCGAGCGACGGACCAGGTAGACCGACCAGCGGGGCTCCTCGCCCGCGCTGGGGGCGGACCTGGAGTCGGGCGCCGCGTCGGACTCCGCGCCCGGCGCGGCCTCGTTGCTCGGGCGACGCGGCACGGGCCCAAGTGGACCAAACCGACCGGGCAGGGCCTCCCCCAATCCGTCCGTGACCTCGTGGATCGACGCCGCTTACGTCCGGAGGCGCTTCGGGCACTCCCGCGGAGGGCTCCGGGGGGGGTGAACCCGATGCCCGACGGCGATAACCTCTCGCCCCTCGGGCCGGTCCAAGGTCTCGCTTCCCCTGGACCGACAGCGCCCGTCCGCAGTCGACTCCTTCCGTATTCGCACCAACATGACTCTCACCGCTTCGCTCGGACGCCGCGTCCGAGCCGCCGCCGCCGTGGCCCTCGCCTCCGTCGCATTCCAGGGGCTGGCCGCGGCCCAGTACCTCGAGCAGGGCGGCATGATCGCCATCGAGATCGAGGACAAGGGCCCCAACGGCTGGTCCACCCCGAGCTCGCCCACCTGCTTCAGCGGCGACGGCTTCCTCCGCTGGGACGGGCCGAACTACTTCAACAGCCCGGGCAACTCGATCCTCACCTACCAGATCCTGGCGACGAACGCGGGCAACTACCGCGTCTCCCTCAGGAACCGGCACGACGATCCGAACCCCACCGAGGAGAACGACACCTGGATCCGCATGAACGGCGGCCCCTGGATCAAGATGTTCTCCAACAACCCCAACACCCCGGGGAACTGGAACTGGGAGTCGCGCTTCGAGCTCCCCGGCCCCCAGTACACGACGGCGAACTTCGACATCAACGTCGGCATCAACACGCTCCAGTTCTCCGCACGCAGCCGCGGATTCATGATGGACCGGGTGCACCTGTACCTGCCGGGGACCTCCGGCGGGACCTCCCTCGGCACGCCGCTCTCCCCGATGATCATCGGGGACAACTACTGCGGGCCGGCCGAGCAGAACTCCACCGGTGACTGGGGTCGCCTCAACGCGGTGGGCTTCCCGGACGTCTCCGACAACGACGTGCGCCTGCGGGTGTCGCGCATGCCGGCCAACCAGTTCGGCATGATCCTCGCCTCCCAGAGCCAGGGCTTCAGCCCGGGCGTCGCGGGGAGCCAGGGCAACCTCTGCCTCTCGGGGACGGTCCTCCGGCTCGACGACTACGTCTTCACGACGAGCTCGGTCGGCTTCACGGAGGTCCAGGTGGACATCACCGACTTCCCGCCGCCCTACAACGGCTCGGTGCTCGCCGGGCAGACCTGGAACTTCCAGGCCTGGTACCGGGACGGCAACCCGCAGGTGACGACCAACTTCACGAACGGCACCTCGATCACCTTCGAGTGACGCCCCGCCGCTCCGCGGCGCAAAGGGACTCCGCCGCTCCGCGGCGCCACGGCCCCCCGGCGACCAGCTCGCCGGGGGGCCGCGTTCGTAGTTCTCTGCTCGGACCCCCCTCTGAAGGCTCCTGGGAAGGATGTCTATTAAGATTCGGGGTCCTTTGTTTTTAATAGCTTGATGTTACCTTGATCTACCCGAAGGTGAACGGACAGGGGGTCGCAGGCTCGGCCCCCGAAGACCCTCGCACGGGGGCTCCCTGATCCTCCCGCCGGTCCGTCGAGGGCCTGGGACTCAGGGCTCCCTTCCCCAGAACCCCGCCCAGGAACTCCATGGTCTCGTCCCTCCTCCTGACGACCTCCCTCCTCGCCTCCGCCGCGGCCATCACGACGCCCCAGGCGTCGGAGGTCGAGGTCCTGGTGGAAGTGGGAAGGCGGGTGGAGGGCGGAGGGGTCGTACGGAGGATCCGGGGCGTCGACCTCGATGGCGCCGGGAGCTGGGGTGCGATGGTGGACCTGGAGCGTCCCGGCGGTCAGGTGGAGTCCGCTGTGCTGGGGAACGGCGCCGTCCTCCTCTCCCAGGGCGACGTCCTGCCCAACGGCGACCGGGTCGCTGCCATCGAGTCCATTCGTATGGGCCTCGATACCGGCCCCCTGGTGAAGTACCTCGTCCCGGCGTCGCCGGCGGCGTTCGGGTTCGTCGGGAAGCTCGCGGACGGGCACGGTGTGCTCCTGTCCGACGGGCAGGTGCTCGAGCTCTCCAACCACGCGCCGGGCACGCGCCTCGTGCGGCTCCTCGGCTTCGACGGCGCCGCCGATCGACTCCTCGTCACGGCGCAGATCGAGGCCCCCGGGCAGGCGCCCGCGGAGGCGGCGTTGCGCTTCCGCATCGAGGACGGCCACCTCCGTGACGGGGAGGTCCTCGCGAGCCAGGGCTCGAACGTCAGCGCCCTCCAGCACCTGATCGACGAGTTCCTCCCCACTCTCGCGATCGCCGCCAACGGGAGCCACGCCGTCAGCTTCCGCCTCGCGAACGGGTCGGAGGAGGCCGTCGCCGGCCTGTTCGACCAGGCCCCAGCCTTCGAGGCGGGGACCCTGGCGCCACAGAACGTCGGGCTCTGGGAGTGCATCACGCCGAGGGTGGCATGCTCCAGTGCGGGCCATCTCGTGGTCGGCGGGACCGTCCGGTCGGGCATGGCCCGCGGGATCGTGGCCACCCCGAGCGAGGTCCTGGCGCTCGACGGCGCGCCGCTCCTGGCGGCTCCGTCCGAGCGGGTCGGCCACTTCCTCGAGACCGAGGTGGCCGTCACGGACACCGGGGAGGCCCTCTTCGGCGTCCCCCTCGAGGCGGGCGGCGAGGTGCTCATCCTCGGCGAGCGGCTCCTCCTCCGCACGGGCGTCAGCGCGGTCGACGGGCGGGTGGTCCGATCGCTCCGAAGCTCCGACCACGGCGCCCTGGCCGTGAGCGCGACCGGCGACCGGGTCATCGTCAAGGTCGAGCTGGAGGAGGGAATCGAGGCGCTGCTCTCCCTCCAGCCCTCGGTGGGCGTCGCGGAGCCCTGCGGCGCCACGGCGAACTCGGTGGGCCTAGTGGGCTCCCTCCTGGCCCTCGGCTCCGACGTGGCCTCGGTGAACGCCCTCCGGCTTCGGGCGGCCAACCTGCCCCCCTCGACCCTCGGTCTCGTGCTCACGTCACGGACGCCGGGCAGCATCCCGAACCCGGGCGGGAGCGCGGGTACGCTCTGCTTGGGCGGCGCGATCGGGCGTGTCCTCCCGGGCGTCCAAGCCAGCCCTGCGGGGGACCTCGAGACCGCGATCGACCTCTCCTCCATCGCCCTCCCCGGGGGCACCGTGTCCGCCGGCCCGGGCGAGACCTGGCGCTTCCAGCTCTGGTACCGCGACGTCGACCCCTCCGGGGCCGTGACCTCGAACTTCACGGGTTCCCTCCGCGTCGAGCTCCGCTGACCGGCGGCGCCACCGGTTAGGGTGACCCCATGAAGCCGCGGGTCAGGGTCTCCAGCGCGAGCGCGCCGGACGGGACGGAGCTGGAGCTCTTCGAGCACGACGGGC
Source organism: Planctomycetota bacterium (assembly GCA_050049155.1). Classification (GTDB taxonomy): domain Bacteria; phylum Planctomycetota; class UBA1135; order UBA1135; genus Saltatorellus. The sequence continues at coordinate 18,097 of JASFWR010000009.1, forward strand.
ACCACGAGATCGTGGCGGGGAAGCGGGCGCTGATGTCGTCCCGCCAGCACAACTCGGAGGAGGACCTCGCGCGGCTCGTCTGCGCCGACCTGGAGCCCGGCGCCCGGGTGATGGTGGGCGGCCTCGGCCTCGGCTTCACGCTCCGGGCGGCCCTCGACCTGCTGCCGGAGGACGGGCGGGCCATCCAGGTCGAGCTCCTCGACGCGGTCTGCGAGTGGAACCTCGGCCCCGCCGGGTCCCACGCGGGCGACCCCCTGAGCGACCCCCGGGTCCGGCTCGTGCGCGGGGACGTCATGAAGGCGATCCGTCACCACGGTGGTTCCCTCTCGGCGTTGATGCTCGACATCGACAACGGCCCGGCGCCGATGGTCACCCGCCGCAACCGCTCCCTCTACGGCCGCGCCGGGATCCAGCAGGTGCGGGACTCGCTCCGGAAGGGCGGCCGGGTGGCCTTCTGGTGCAGCACGGAGGAGCCGCAGTTCGCCGCCGCGCTGGCGGCGGGCGGGCTGGAGGTCACGACCCACCGCTCGTACGCGCGCCCGCGCCGCAAGGGGACACGGCACCAGATCATCGTGGGCCGCAGGGTCTGAGGGCGGCGCCGGCCGCGCGCGTCCGGGCGCGGGGAGGCGCCGCGGGGCGTCAGATGGACCAGCCCATCTGGAGGGCCGCGCCGAACGCCTCCGTGCCCACGGCCATGGAGAGCTCGAGGGGCGCCTGGAGGTAGGTGGGGAACGCCACGCCCAGGGTCCAGAGGTCCTGCTGGGTGGACTCGAGGTCGGTCATGAACCCCGCGCGCAGGACGAGGGCGTCGTTCGGCCCGCCCTCCACGTCCGAGAGGTGCGGGTGGCCGGGCATTCCCCTCATGGCGATGGGGGTCCCCAGGCTCAGCTCGGCGGCGACCCGCAGGAACCGCGAGCCCGCCAGCCCCTCGAAGCGGCTCGTGGAGTTCAGGTCGAGGTCGGCGGTGACCATCCACCCGTCGGTCCCGTAGGCCAGCCCCGCCGTGGTGAGCGGCTCGAGCTCGTACGCGATCGAGGCGCCGCCCACCTCGGGCGCCTCGAAGGTGTGGCGGAGCAGGTTCCGGGTCGCGAGCGCGGCGCGCCACCGCGGTGCGAGGTCGACCGCCACGCCGAGGTCCACGTTGGCGATGTCGTCCCTCCGCGTCGCGCCGTCCCCGAGGTCCTCGAGGATGTCGGACTGGTCCGCCTGTGACACCGAGACGGAGTAGAAGCGGCTCTCGACCGACTGGAACTTGGGCGTGACGCCCGCGGAGGCGGGGAGGCCGAGGAGCTCGAAGTCGGTGGCGAAGGTGAAGCCGATCTCGTCCACCCGGACCGAGGGCACCAGCACCTGGGACGAGAGGTTGTCGAGGGCGAGGGGGTCGGCGGTCGTGTTGATGGTGGTGAGGTCCGCGGGGTCGATGGCGGCGAGCCCGCGGAGGTCGACGAAGCTGCGCCAGGCGACCCCGAAGGAGACGGCGCCCCTGGGGAGCACGAAGGAGGCCCCGATGCCGGCGTCGGCGAAGACCTCGCCGCCCGCGAGCGCCGCCAGGCTCTGCGCCGTGTCGGCCCGGAGCGCGGCCTCGTCGGGGCCGCCGAGGCCAGCCTGGAGGGCGTCGATGGAGTCCTGGAGCTCCTCGGCGGCCTTGCGGAGGTCGTCCTCGTCGGCGGCGACGAAGGTGACGAAGGGCGCGGTCAGCTCGATGCGGTCGGAGCTCCGCGCGCGCTGGGCGAGGGCGGGGTTCACGAAGGCCGAGTTCTGCGCCTTGGCCGCGGCGGTGCCCGCGCCGCCGAGGGACTGCTGCCGGGCGCCCGTGGCCTGCCCGAAGGCGGCCGCTTGGAGGAGGAGCGCCGCGGGGAGGAGGGCGCGGAGGGCGGGTCTCATGCCTCCATTGATGCCGCCTCGCCTGGGCCGGACCCAGCGTCGGGCGCTCGAAATCCGCGGGCGAGCCCGTGACCGGTTCGGCGCGGCCGCCGCGAGCCGCTAACATCCGCCCCGCCCGCACCCCCACCGCTCGATGAAGTTCCTCCGCGAGAACTGGCTCTGGATCCTGGCCCCGATCGTCCTCTTCGGCCTCGTCGTCTTCGGCCTGAGCCTCCTCGAGCCGGACTACCCGATGTACGACCTGCGCTGAGCGCGGGGCCCGGACGGCGAGAATCAGCGCCGCTCTCGCCGGCCGCCGCGCGCGCGGGGCGACCCCGGGGCGCGCCCGCGGGGCCCCCCGTCGGTGACCGGGAGGGCCGACTCCCAGCGGATCCCGCGCCGCCTCGCCTCCCGCACGTGGTCCGCGTGCGCTCGCGCCTCGACGTCGAACGCGGCGAGGCCCTTCCTGAGCGCCCCCTCGAGCTTCGGCGCGGCGGCGTCCGGGCCCGCGAACGCGAGCACGCGACCGCCGAGCCCGTAGGGGTCGGGCTGGACCACCGACAGGCCGGGCTCCGGCGTGAGGCCGCTGACGGTCACGGGGCCCTCGACGACCACGAAGCGGAGGCGGCCCACGAAGGGGTCCGTCCAGGCGAGCGCCGCCGTGGAGGCCTCGAGGGCGCGCCGGGCGTCGGCGTCGTCCCCCCGGAGGACCACGAGCGGCCGCATGTCCGCGGCGGCCACGTTCAGGGCGAGGCGGAGGTCGCGGAGCCGAGGGAGGGCCGCGATCGGCTCGGCGTCCTTCGAGTAGCGACCGCCGACGGTCCGCAGCGCGCGGGCGAAGGCGCCCGTGGAGCCGTACGTCATGGAGGGGGACCGCGACCCGCGGGTCAGCTTCTCGCCGTTCGGGTCGAGGAGCGCGAAGGAGGTGTTCTCCAGGCCGCTCCGTCCCGGGAAGACGCGGGCGAGGACCTTCGCCTCCGCGGCGTCCTCGTAGGTCTGGGGCCGCACGCAGACGAACTCACGGGAGGCCGCGACGACCTGGGGGTCGGACAGGACACGCCTGTCCGTGCGCTGGTAGCCCGGTCACCAGACGCCGGGGACGCCCTGGCACTGGGGCGCCGCCGACATGAACAGGATCGGGCGGGCGGTCCTCCGAGCCTCGGCGAGGGCTCCCTCCCAGGTCCCGAACCAGGCCACCCCCGCCGTCGCCGGCGGGGCGTGGACCTCGAGGGGCCCCTGCTCTCGCTGCGGCCGGTCTGGTTGGGGCCGGTCCGGTTGGGGCTGCTCCGGTCGGGGCCGGTCGAGTTGCGGGGACGGAACAGCGCTGGCAGGCGCCGCCAGGGCGACCAAGGCGAGGGGCAACAGCTTCGGTCTCATGGCGTGTCGGTGTCAGCCATCGGCCGACCTCTCCCGTGTATTGGAGCACGACCTGGCCGGGTGCGTCCGCGCCCTCTCACGGGGGTCTCATCGGGTCGCCCCCGGAGCAGCCCCTGAGCGACCTCGGAGCGGCCCCTGAGCGGCCACAGGGTGGCCACAGAGCGGCCCGGTCTCGCCCCCGAGGCGCCCTGCGGGGGCCTCAGCCGCGAAGCTGCTCGATGAGGGTCCTTGCCGCCTCGGTGATGACCGTGCCCGGGCCGAACACGGCGGCGGCGCCCATCGCCTGCAGGGTGGGGACGTCCTGCGGCGGGATCACGCCGCCGACCACCACCAGGATGTCGTCGCGCCCGAGGTCCGCGAGTGCGGCCCGCAGGGCGGGCACCAGCGTGAGGTGCCCCGCGGCCAGGGACGAGGCCCCGATCACGTGGACGTCGTTCTCCACGGCCTGCCGCGCGGTCTCCTCGGGGGTCTGGAAGAGGGAGCCGATGTCCACGTCCCAGCCGAGGTCCGCGAAGGCCGTGGCGATCACCTTCTGGCCCCGGTCGTGCCCGTCCTGGCCCATCTTCGCCACGAGGAGGCGGGGCCGGCGGCCGGTCGCCTCCAGGAACCCATCCGCGGCCAGGCGCGCGGCGTCGACGCTCTCGTTGCTGTCGTTCATCTCGGATCGGTAGACGCCGGAGACGGCGCGGATCGTCGCCCGGTGGCGCCCGAAGGCGTCCTCCATGGCGGCGGAGATCTCGCCGACGGTCGCCCTCCTCCGGGCGGCCTCGATCGAGAGCTCGAGGAGGTTCTCGTGGTCGGCGCGGGCCTCCCCGGCCTGCACCTTGTGGGCGGCCGCGCGGAGGGCCTCGAGGGCGCCCGTCACCGCGCGGTCGTCGCGGTCCCTGCGGAGGCGGTGGAGCCGCTCCACCTGGGCGGCGCGGACCTCGGCGTTGTCGATGGCCAGGACCGGCACCTCCTCCTCGTGGGTCGGACGGTGCTCGTTGACGCCGATGATGGGCTGCGCGCCGGAGTCGATGCGGGCCTGGGCGCGGGCCGCGGCCTCCTCGATGCGGAGCTTGGGCAGGCCGTCCTCGATGGCCCGGGTCATCCCCCCGAGGGCCTCGATCTCTTCCATGTGCGCCTCGGCGCGGGCCCGCAGGTCGCGCGTCAGCTGCTCCACGTAGTGGCTCCCGCCCAGGGGGTCGACGGTGCGCGTGATCCCGCTCTCCTGCTGCAGGACGAGCTGGGTGTTCCGGGCGATGCGCGCGCTGAAGTCGGTGGGCAGCGCGAGGGCCTCGTCGAGGGAGTTGGTGTGCAGGCTCTGGGTGCCGCCCAGCGCCGCCGCCAGCGCCTCCGTCATGGTGCGCGGGACGTTGTTGAAGACGTCCTGGGCCGTCAGGGACCAGCC
>JASFWR010000165.1:0-8054 GCA_050049155.1 Planctomycetota bacterium
GGCCCGGCCGCTGACGCCGGTCCCGGTGGGCGAGCGGTCGACCTCCCCGTCGGCGAAGACGCACACGTTCCGCAGGTCCGCGCCGTCCTCGCCCGGCTGGGTGAGGATCGTGCCGTAGAGGAAGTTGAGGTCGGCGTCGCCCTCGGGGTGCACGATGTCCCGGGACGCCATGACCGCGCGCTTGATGCGCATCCCGACGTCCACGAGCCGGTCCAGCTGGGCAGGCTCCACGCGGACGCCGACGCTCGCGGCGTCCACGTAGGCGTAGAAGGCGCCCCCGTAGGCGAGGTCGTAGCGCACCTCCCCGAGCCCGGGGACGTCCACCCGCTGGTCCGGCGCGAGCACAAAGGAGGGCACGTTCTCGAAGGCCACCTCTCGCACCCGCCCGTCGACGACGGTCGGGCGAGCCGTGACGCGGCCGGCGGGTGAGTCGATGCGGACCTCGTCCCGGCCCTCGGGGAGCTCCAGCAGCCCGCAGTCCAGGCCGACCTTCACGAGCCCGATGATCCCGTGGCCGCACATGGTGCTGTAGCCCTCGTTGTGGAGGAACAGCACCCCCACGTCGCCGTCCTCGGTCACCGGCGGGGTGAGCACGGCGCCGTACATGTCGGCGTGACCGCGGGGCTCCAGCATGAGGGCCCGGCGCACGGCGTCGTGGCGCTCCCGCGCGTCCCGTCGGAGCTCGAGGATCGTGGACCCCTCGAGCGCCGGGAAGTCGCCCGTGATGACCCGCAGCGGCTCCCCCGCCGTGTGGGCGTCGATCACGCGGTACCGAGGCCAGCCCTCGGGGGGCGACCAGCGGGCGGGGCCGGGGGCGCTCATCGGGCCGCCGCGGCGCCCGTGACTCCCGGGGTGACCGGCTGGGTCCAGGCCATCTCCCGGTCCCCCTCGAGGTAGGGGTTGGGGTGCAGGGCGCTGGAGGTGACCCGGGCCCGCACGTAGAGCTCGTCCCCCTGGAAGGCGTAGGTGGCCTCGGCGCCGGCGGACTCCGCGCCGGTGGTCTCCGCGAGGACCTGCCCCACCGCGCCGGGCTCTCCGCCCGGCGCGCGGGTCCCGATGAACTCGACGCGGTGGGTGACGCCCTCCGCGGCGGCGACGCGCACGCGGTACTCGTCCTCGGTGACCCTCACCTCCTCGAGGGTCACACCGCTGGAGGCGTAGAAGTCCCCGCGCGCCATGGCCTCGGTGATGGTGTCCCGGGAGAGGTCGCTGGCGCGGACCATCACCCAGCCCCGGCCGGTGGGCGAGGTGAGGTTGCCGAAGTAGTGGTGGGCGTCGTCGGTGGCGACCCCGTAGAGCAGCGGGAGGTCCCGGCCCTCGGTGCGGCGCCAGGTGAGCGCGCGGTCCCAGAGCTCCTCCGTGGACGGGTGCTCCGAGTCCCCCTCGTTCCGGGTGGAGCGGTGCCCGTTGTAGACCTCGAAGAAGCGGTCCGCCTCCACCGCGGCGACCTCCTCCCAGGTGATGCCCCAGCCGAAGTTCGGGTGGTTCAGGTGCCCGAAGGTCGGCCGGCCGGACGACGCGGAGGCGGCCTCGATGGACGCGAAGGTGTCGGTCATCAGCTCGACCACCGAGCTGCGCTGGAGCGCGGGCAGGACCCCGTCGATGTTGACGGCGTTGATGTGCACCGGGCGGCCCTCGAAGCTTGAGGTGATCTCCTCGCCCGGGAGCAGGAGGAAGTCCCCCACCGCCTCGAAGCGGGCGCGCAGCTCGTCGAGGGTCCGCAGGCGCATCTCCCGCGCGCCCAGCTCCCCGCGTAGCTCCACCGCGTCCGCACCGAAGCGGGTGATGAGGGCGTCCACCTCGGAGGGCTTCAGGCGGCCGACCCCGTCCTCCGCCACCTTGAACCAGCGCTCGTGGTCCTGGTGGATGTTGTGGTCGGAGAGGACGAGGAAGTCGTACCCGTGGTCGGCGTACCAGGCCGTCACCTGCTCGGGGGCGGCGTCCCCGTCGCTCCAGAGGGTGTGGGTGTGGGTGTTCCCGCGGAACCAGCGGGCCCCGGCGTCGGGGTCGTCGGCGGTCGAGCAGGCCGCGAGGGCGAGGGCGAGGACGGCGTGCGGGGCGAGGTCGCGCATGGCTGAGTCGATCGGAGGGGCGATCCAGGGGGGCGGGGGCCGCCGCGGGCGGTGGACCCTTCAACCGGGAGGGTCCGCACCGTACCTTGGGACCATGAAGGTTAGCGTTCGAGGAAACCCCGATTTCGGCGAGGCCACCTGCGTCCTCGACCCGGGCGAGAAGGTGCTCTGCGAGGGGCGCTCCATGAGCCGCATGAGCGCCCACATGGAGCTCAAGGTGCGGACCCAGGGTGGGCTGCTCCGCTCCGCGGCCCGCGCGGTCGCCGGGGGGGAGTCGTTCTTCCTCTCGGAGTACTCGAGCGATCAGGGCGGGTTCGTGACGGTCGTGCCCGGGACCCCCGGGGCCGTGGTGCACCGCCAGCTCCAGGGAGAGACGCTGGTCCTGACCGCGGGGTCGTACCTCGCCTCGGGCGAGGGCATCGACGTCCGGACCAAGTTCGGGGGGCTCAAGTCCCTGTTCAGCGGCGAGGGGGCCTTCCTGCTCTTCGCGAAGGGACACGGCGACCTGCTGTTCAATGCCTTCGGCGCCATCGTCGAGCGGGAGCTCGACGGGGAGCTCACGGTGGACAGCGGGCACCTGGTCGCCTGGGAGCCCTCCCTCGACTACCAGGTCAAGGCCGTGGGCGGGCTGAAGCAGACCCTGTTCAGCGGCGAGGGCCTCGTCATGGAGTTCCGCGGGCGCGGCAAGGTCTGGCTCCAGACCCGCACGCTCAAGGAGACGGCCGGGTGGATCACCCCCTACCTGATGTCCTGATGGAGATCGAGATCACGGACAGGGGCGCCTTCGCGTCCGCCAGCGTCACCCTCGCGCCCGACGAGACGTTCATCTCGGAGGCGGGCTGCTACGTCCACTCCACGCCCAACGTGGACATCGACGTGACCACGCGCCGCCGCTCCAGGGGCGGCGGCGGCGGGCTCCTCGGCGGGCTCAAGTCCATGCTGGCGGGGGAGTCGTTCTTCCTCTCCCGGTACAGCTCCACGGACGGCGGCGCGGCCACGCTGCACCTGGCCCCGGGGCTCCCGGGGGACGTGCGGCAGGTGGACCTGGACGGCTCCAGCCGCTGGCTCTGCTTCGGCGGCAGCTACCTGGGCTCGGGCTCCGAGCTGGACCTCGACACCGAGGGGCAGGGCTTCAAGGGCTTCTTCTCGGGCGAGAGCCTGTTCGCCATCGGCGTCTCGGGCACGGGCCCGCTCCTGGTGAGCGCGTACGGGGCGATCCACGAGGCGAAGATCGACGGCGAGCTCATCGTGGACACGGGCCACCTGGTGGCCTTCGAGGACACCCTCGACTACGAGATCACCAAGGCCGGCAGCTCGTGGCTCCGCTCGATGGTGGGCGGCGAGGGCATGGTCATGCGCGTCTCGGGCGAGGGGCGGCTGCTGGTGCAGTCCCACGACCCTGGATCCTACGGCCGCCGCCTCGGTGGTCTCCTCCCGCCCCGCCGCAGCTGAGCCATGGACTACGAGATCACCCACCGCCCGAGCTTCTCGACCGTCGAGATCTCGCTGACCCCCGGGGAGTCCATCGTCACCGAGGCCGGCGCCATGGCCTGGAAGGACACCCACGTGAAGGCCGAGACCGCCGCCCGCGGGGGCGTGCTCAAGAGCCTCAAGCGCTCGCTCCTGAGCGGCGAGAGCTTCTTCCAGAACACCTGGCGCGCCGAGGGGCAGCCGGGCTCCATCACCCTGGCGCCCGGCGCCTGCGGGGACATCGTGCACACCGAGATGGACGGGGACCTGCTGCTGGAGAAGAGCGCCTTCCTCGCCGCGAGCGAGGGCGTCACCGTGGACTCCTCCTTCCAGGGCCTGAAGGGCCTGTTCAGCGAGGGGGTGTTCGTGCTGCGCTGCAGCGGGACCGGCTCCCTGCTCTTCAACAGCTTCGGCGCCATCCAGTGCATCGAGGTGGACGGGGAGTACGTGATGGACAACGGCTACGCCGTCGCCTGGGACGCCTCCCTCGACTACGGGCTGACCAAGGCGCGCAAGATCCGCTCGTTCCTCTTCGCCGACCAGCTGCTCCTGCGCTTCTCCGGCCGCGGCCGGCTCTGGGTGCAGTCCCGGAGCCCCCGGGTCTTCGCCGGCTGGGTGCACCCCTTCCGCCCGGTCAAGAAGGACAAGAACGACTGACCGGCGCGGGCCGCGGGTGCGCGGCGCCGTAGGTCCGTCAGGCGCCGCGATCCCCGAGGACCTGCCGGGCGGCGAGCATGCCGGGGCCGCCGGATACGCAGCCGCCGGGGTGGGTGCCGGAGCCGCACTGGTAGTAGCCCTGGATGGGCGTGCGGTACTGGTTCCAACCGGGGGCGGGGCGGTTCAGGAACAGCTGCGTGTCGAAGAGCTCGCCGGCGAAGATGTTCCCCTCGGCCAGCCCGACGGTCCGCTCGATGTCGAGGGGGGTCACGATCTCCCGGTGGAGGACGAGCTCCCCGAAGCCGGGGAAGAACTCCTCGAGGGTCTCCTGCACGGTGTCGCCGAGAGCCTCCCGGTGCTCGTCCCAGGTGCCCTCCGCGAGGGCGTAGGGCGTGTACATGACGAAGCAGGACATGATGTGCTTGCCCGGCGGCGACATGTCCGGGTCCACCGTGGACTGCACGCAGCAGTCCAGGAAGGGGCGGCGGCTGAAGCGCCCCGCCCGCGCGTCCTCGAAGGCCTCGTGCAGGTAGTCGATGGAGGGGCCGAGGTTCGTGAAGCCCTGGAAGACCTCCGGCCGGCCCTCGAGGCCCGGGAAGGCGGGCAGGTCCGCGAGGGCGAAGTTCACCTTCGAGGCGCTGCCCTGGTACTTGAATCCGTCGAGGTGCTCGATCAGGTCAGCGGGCATGTCGCCGGGGTCGACCAGGCGCGTGAACGTCTGCCGCGGGTCGAGGGCGCTGACCACGATCGGGCTCTCGACGACCTCTCCGCCCTCCAGCTCGACGCCCCGCGCGACCCCGCCCTCGTGCAGGACCCGGGCCACGCCCGCGTCGGTCCGGATCTCGCCGCCCAGGGCCTCCACGGCGCGGGCGAGCACCTGGGTGAAGCCGCCGTTGCCGCCCTTGTGGAAGCCCCAGGAGCCCGGGGCGCCGTCGTACTCGCCCATCTTGTGGAAGAGCCACACGAGGCCGGACTCCCGGTCCCGGGGGCTCACCATGCTCCCGATGATTCCGCTGGAGGCGTAGAGCGACTTGACCAGGTCGTGCTCGAAGGTGGCGTCGAGGATCTCCGCGGCGCTGCAGGTGGCGAAGCGCTCGCCCAGGGCGCGGACCTCCGGGTCGAGCCCGGCGAGGAAGCCCTCGAGCTCCGCCAGGTCGGCGAGGTCCGCCGGGTCCTGGCTGCGCGCGTTGGGCGGGATGCGGTCCATCCAGGGCTTGAGCGCCACGCACAGGCGGGCGATCCCGTGGTCCAGGTCCCGTGCGGCCTCGGCGTCCTCCGCGGAGAAGCGGGCGATCTCGTGGTGGTTCTCGTCCGCGTCGGGGCCCAGCAGCAGGTACTCGCCGTTGAGCCCGGGCTGGAAGGTGTTGGCCAGGGGCAGGACCATCAGCCCGTGCCGGACCAGGTCCAGGTCGTGGACGATCTGCGGGCGCAGCAGGCTGAGGGCGTAGGAGAACGTCGTGAAGCGGTACCCGGGGACGAGCTCCTCGGTGATGGCCGCGCCGCCCACGAGGTGGCGCCGCTCCAGGAGGAGCGTGCGGAGGCCGGCGCGGGCGAGGTAGCCCGCGTGCACCAGGCCGTTGTGGCCCGCGCCGATGACCACGGCGTCGTAGCGCTGTGACGCGGTCATGCCGTGGCCTCCGGCTCGAGGTCGGCGGCGGTGGCCGAGGGCAGCGGCGCGGTCTTGCGCGGCGGGTCGAAGGCGGGCCCGCGGCGCACCCGGGCGAGCACGTTGCGCGGCCGCCGGATCACGGTCAGCTCCAGGTCCACCTCCGCGCCCTCCACGGCGAGGTCCAGGGGGACCTTGGCCAGGGCGAGGGGGCGGCGGAGGAGGGAGGAGTAGTGGAAGGAAGTGGCGTAGCCCGCGTACTCCCACGGCGTGTCGCTGCGCCGGTACAGGCTCATGGTCCCCTCCACGTAGACCTCGTGCCGGGGCGCGAGGATCCCGGCCTCGTCGTGCACGCGCTCGTGATCGTGGACGTCGACCTCGAGGCCGACGGTGGTCCACCGGGTGGTCCCCTCGGCCTGCTCCCGGCGCAGGGCCTCGCGCCCCACGAAGTCCCGGTCGCCGGACTCGAGGTCACGGAGCATCCAGGACCAGCCGAGCTCGGCGGGGGTCTCCCGCTGCTCGTCCACCCAGGCGTGGCGCGCCGACTGGAAGTCCACGTCCATGAGCAGCAGCCCCGCCTCGACCCGGGCCATCTTGAGGGCGGTGGTGCCCATGAGGGTCAGGTTGTCCGGCGCCCCCGCGGCGAGGAGCGCGTCGAGCACGGCCAGGGCGTCGTCCGCCGCCACCCAGACCTCGAAGCCGAGGTCCCCCGTGTATCCGGTGCGCGAGAGGACGACCTCGCGCCCGGCAAGCTCGCAGCGGGTGACGCCGAAGTAGCGCAGCCCGTCGGCGCCGTCGGTGACGCGGGAGAGGATGCGGTGCGCGAGGGGCCCCTGGAGGGCGAGGATGCCGTGGTCGGCGGAGAGGTCCTGCACGGTCTCCCGGGCGACCCCGATCCCCTCGGCGAGGTCGCGCAGGTACTTGAGGGCAGGCTCCGCGGCGGTGAGGAGGAACTCGTCCGCGGCGAGGCGCAGGACGACCCCGTCCTGAAGGACGTGGCCGCGCTCGTCGCACCAGCAGGTGTACTGGGCCCGGCCGGGGGCGCAGGCGCTGACGTCCCGCACCATGGCGCGCCGCAGCAGCGCCTCGGCGCCGGGGCCCGCGACGCGGTACTTGAAGAGCGGTGACGTGTCGAGGAGCGCCGCCGCGTTGCGGATGGCGTAGTACTCGGTGGTCACCGAGGGCTGGTACGACGGCGCCACCAGGTACCCGGCCCAGTGCTTCCAGATCTCGGTCCGGTTGGCCGGCGCGAGGCGCGGGTGGAAGGGGGTTCGACGGGCCATGGGCGCGGCGCGGTGGCCGGCGCCCCGCGGGGGGACAAGTGGACCACGCCCCGGGCGGGCGGCGCAAGCCGGGGCCAGGGGTCTCGCGGGCTCAGGCAGACCGGCGCGCGCGGGTGCGGAGCTGCTCCCGCTGAAGCCAGGCGCGGAGCTCGCGCTCGGTCTCCGCGGAGCCCGGCATGGACGGCCAGTCGAACAGCACGCCGCAGCTCACCCTGGGGCCCTCGAGGCGCCGCTGGAGGATGCGCGTGCGGAGGACCGCCGACCACTCCCCGTCGAGGCCGAGCTCGAGCTCCACCTCCTCGTGGCCCGCGAGCGCGCCCTCCGCCTGGGGCGAGAGCAGCACCGCCGCCCCGGAGACGGAGAGGTTCTTCAGGAGCACCTTGCCCCAGTCGCCGCCGGCCACGCGCAGGCGGGCGGAGACGCCCTGGTGGCGCAGGGTGTTCAGGCGGTAGTCGCCGCGGAGGCCCTCGGACTGGAGCACCTGCCGCGCGATCTCGGGGGGGACCTGGATCACGTAGAGGCGGGCGCTGTCGAGCTCGCGGCGCTCGATGACCCGGCCGGGCGCCTCGACGCCCTCGATGGAGCCGTTGGAGCTGAAGCTCATGGAGACGGCGCCGGTGATGGGCAGGGCCGGCGGGTTCGGGCCCTCGAACCGCACGTCCAGCCGCGCGAAGGCGGCGTCCACGACGCAGCCCTTCACCTGGGGCCCGTCCTCCACGCGGACCAGGGCCACGGGGGCCGTCTTCTCCGAGAATCGGTGTGTCATGGTTCCGGGCACCTCCGCCCCGGGAAGCCATCGACGTCCGGCGCCGTCGGACTTGGGCGGACCCGGGGAAGACTCACCCGGGGCCCCAGGACGGAGCGCCCCCGTCCCCATTCGAGGCGCGGCGTGACCTGAGCGCCCCAGCCGCCGTGATTCCCTGGCGCCGCCTCCGCGCCGGTCGACCCGCAGGATCCACCCTGCAC
>JASFWR010000166.1:0-7890 GCA_050049155.1 Planctomycetota bacterium
GGGTCGGCGACGAGGTAGCGCAGCGCGTCGAGCAGCAGCTGCACCCCCTCGATGGGGCCGCTCGTCCCGACGAACACGACCCGGGTCCGGGCGCCGATCGACGGCTCCGCGCCGCGGCGCTGACCGCCGGCCTCCACCCCGGGGAGCCGCGGCGTGAAGGCGCGGCCCACGGTGGCCGAGAGCTGCCGCGCGAGCAGGCGCGAGGCGGCGAAGCGGCGATCGACGGCCGAGAGGGCCGCCCGCTTGGCCGCGCGCCGCTCCTGGACGCGGGTCCGCGCGTCGGCCACGCGCTCCGCCAGGTCCCCGCGGGCGGCGAGCGCGTCGTCGTCCCCGTCGAGGAGGAGGCGCAGCAGGGCGCGCTCCGCCGGCGCCGCGGGGGCGCCGCCGCCCGCGGGCAGGGTCCCGCACGTGGCCGCGGCGACCTCTCCCCGGGCCTCGGCCTCGCAGTCGCCGAGCTCGAAGGGCGAGAGGTCGGGGAGGGTCAGGGTGAGCCGATCGTGGGCCGGCCAGGGGTCCCGCGCGCAGTACACGGTGGGCAGCCCGCGGCGGGTGGCCTCGGCGAGCCCCTCGGGGCCCAGGTCGGCGAGGGCCTCGAAGTGGCAGAGGGCGGGGCGCTCCCGGTCCAGGAAGCGCCCGAACCCGGCGGCGACCTCGTCGACGGTCACCCGCCCATCCACCGCCAACGCGGTCACGGCCAGGGAGCCCGAGGCCTCCCCCACCGGAACGACGCGGCGCCGCGGGGTCAGCCGCTCGCGGCTGGCGCGCTCGAGGGTGAACACCTCCACCCTCAGCCCGGCCCGCGCCAGCGCGGCCCCGAGGCCGCGCGCGTGGGAGCGCAGGTCCAGGGACACCCCGGGCCTGAACTCCGAGCAGACGAGGGCGATGCGCATGACCCGACTATAGGGCGTGCCGCCGGATGCGGCACGGTCCGGAGGTCGGGCGCCGCGCTCACCCCATGAAGGCGCCGCCGTTCATGTCGACGGTCTGGCCCGTCATGCCCTGGGCGTCGGCGGAGGCGAGCCAGGCCACGAGCCCGGCCACCTCCTCCGGCCGGCCCATGCGGCCCAGGGGGACGTCCTTCATGGCGATCTCGAGGGCCGCCTCGCGGTCGATCCCCATGGCCGCGGCCATCCCGTCCAGCCCCTCCCAGGCCATGTCGGTCTCCACCCAGCCGGGCGCCACCGCGTTGACCTGGACGTGCAGCGGGGCGAGCTCGGCGGCCAGGGCGCGCACGAGGCCGCTGACCCCGGCCTTCGACGCGCAGTACCCCGAGTAGCCCGCGACGCCGATGCGCGCGAGGATCGAGGACACCGCCACGAGGTGCCGGCGCGGGCCGGCGCCGTGGGCCTCGGGGTCGGCCGGGGTGAGGTGGTCCAAAGCGGCCCGGAAGAACCGGTAGGTGCCGCCGAGGTTGGTGCTGACGATGTCGTCGAAGCGATCGAGCGCCCCCTCCTCCTGGAAGCAGGGGCCGTTGGGGCCGCCCACGCCGGCGTTGGCAACGGCCACGTCGACCGTCCCGTGGGCCTCCGCGGCTCGCGCCAGCGCCTCCCCCACCGCGTCCCCGTCCCGCAGGTCGCAGGGGAGCGCGACGCCGCCGCCGCCGGCGAGGGCCAGGGTCTCCTCGAGCGGGGCCGCCCGGCGGCCCAGCAGGCTCAGCCGCGCGCCGTCCGCCGCGAATCGCAGGGCGATGGCCCGGCCGATGCCGGTCCCGGCCCCGGTGACGACCACGTGCCGGCCGGGAGCCGGGGCTACGTCGGGCGCGCTCAAGGCGTCAGCTCGCCGAGGCCTCGGCGGGCGCGTGCGCCTGGTTCTCCAGCCACCGCTCCGCGTCGATGGCGGCCATGCAGCCGGTGCCGGCCGCGGTGATCGCCTGGCGGTAGGTGTGGTCCATCAGGTCGCCGCACGCGAAGACGCCCTCGACCGAGGTGTGGGTGCCGTCGTGCACGAGGACGTAGCCGTTCTCGTCCGTGTCGAGCTGGTCCTTGAAGTGGTGCGAGTTCGGGACGTGGCCGATGGCGACGAAGACGCCCTCGGTGGCGAACTCCCTCGTCTCCCCCGTGCGCGTGTCCTCGAGCACGACCGCGCGGACCTTGCCGTCGTCGCCGGCGAGGATGTCGCTCACCGCCTGGTTGAGCTCCCACTCGATCTTCGGGTTGGCCCGCGCGCGGTCGATCATGATCTGCGACGCGCGGAACTCCTCGCGGCGGTGGACCACGGTCACCTTCGACGCGAAGCGCGTGAGGTAGTTGGCCTCCTCCATGGCGGAGTCGCCGCCCCCGACCACGATGATCTCCTTGTCGGGGAAGAAGGCGCCGTCGCAGGTCGCGCAGGCGGAGACGCCGAAGCCCATGAGCTTGGACTCGTTCTCCAGCCCCAGGAGCCGCGCCGAGGCGCCGGTGGAGAGGATGACGGCGTTGGCCTTGAACTCGTCGAAGTCCGTCTTCAGCGTGAACGGGCGCTGGGAGAAGTCGAACTCGACCACCTCCTCGAACTTGATCTCGGTCCCGAAGCGCTCGGCCTGGGCCTTGAACTGCTCCATCATCTCCGGGCCGAGCACGCCGTCGGGGTAGCCGGGGAAGTTCTCGACGTCGGTCGTGATCGTGAGCTGCCCGCCGGGCTGCATCCCCTGGAAGAGGACCGGCTTCAGGTTGGCTCGCGCGGCGTAGATGGCGGCGGTGTACCCGGCGGGGCCGGACCCGATGATGATGACGTCGTGGACTTCGCTCATGGCTTGCTGCCGGACGGCGCGCCGGCGGGCGGGGAGGTGCCTCGTCCGCCGCGGGGCGGCGGCCCGAGGCGCTTACGGGGCGCTTCGGGGCGGAGGGAGTGTAGGCCCGCGGACGCCACGCACAAGCACCGCCCGGCTCCCGCGGGTCGGCGCTGGGACTTCCATGATGGCCGTCATAGGCTCGGGGAATGACGGGAACCCCTGAAGCGTCCCCCTCCCCCGACGGTGTCCACGGCGATGTCCACGATTGGGCCCCGGCCATCGGCGCCCTCTGCGAGGCGATCCGCGGGCCGGTCCGCACGGGCCTCGCCGAGGTCGCGGCGGGGCGCGCGACCCTCGACTCCGTCGCCGCGGCCGTGAGCGAGGGCGCCGGGGACGTGACCTTCGCCCTCGACTCCGTCGCCGAGGCGGGCGTGACCGCGTGGCTCCAGCGCGAGGGGGCGCGTCGTCCTCTCTCGCTCATGACCGAGGACGCGGGCTGGCGCCACGTGGGCCCCGGCCCGGACGGCTCGGCCGTCGCGCTCCCCGGCTTCGACCACGGGGGGCCCCGCATCGCCCTCGACCCCATCGACGGGACGCGCAACGTCATGCACGACGTCCGCTCCGCGTGGATCGTCGTCTCGGTCGCCGGGCCGGGCCCGGGCGCGCCGCGGTACGGGGACCTCGAGTACGGCGTGGTCTCCGAGCTGCCCGACACGCGGACCCACGTGGCCCGGGAGCTCACGGCCCGGCGCGGGCGGGGCGCGGAGCTGGAGGTGCTCGACCTCGAGGGCGGCGCGGCGGCGTCGCGGCGCCCGATCCGGACCGACGGCGAGCGGCGCCTCGACGGCGGGTACTTCCCCTTCTTCGGCTTCCACCCCGCGCTCCGTCCCCACGTGCAGCGCCTCGGGGCCGACGTGGCGCGCCGGGTGGCCGCGGCCCACGGGGCCGACCCATCGCGCATGTTCGACGACCAGTACATCTCGAGCGGGGGCCAGCTCGCCCTGCTCGCCCTGGGCCACTACCGCGCCGTGGTCGACCCGCGCGGCGTCGTCGGCCAGCGCGTCGGCGACCCGCAGCAGACCTGCAAGCCCTACGACATGGCGGGCGCCGCGCTCGTGGCGGAGGAGGCGGGCTGCGTGGTCCGCGCGCCCGACGGCGCGCCCCTGGACTTCGAGCTCGACACCACCACCACCGTGGACTTCGCGGCGTTCCACAACGCCGCGACGGCGGAGGCCATGGGCCCGCACCTGGCGGCCGCCCTGGCCGACCTCTGAGCCCTCAGCGCCCGGCGGCGTCCAGCACGACCTCGGCCAGCACCCGCACCCGCGCGGCCATGCCCTCGAAGTCGAGCTCGAAGTAGTGGTCCGCCGACGTGCGCAGCCCGGGCGCGCGCTGGTCCCCGGTGTCGGAGACCATCAGGCAGGGGATGCCCGCGTCGCGGAAGGGCCCCTCGTCCCCCACCGGCACCCCCGGGGTCCAGGCGGGCATCGAGAATCCCCTGGCGGGCAGCTGGGTGTGGCGCTGCCAGCGCGCGAGGAACTCCACCGCGGCGCGCCGGTCGCCGAGGCCGGCGAAGACCCCGACCCAGTCGGCGGCGTCGGGCACCAGGGCGCTCCAGGGGAACGCGGCGGCGTGGCTGCCCGCGACGTCGGCCCAGTTGCCGAAGCTCCCCACCAGGTAGACGACCTCGAGCTCCCCGCCGTCGGGCAGGAGCTCCTGGCGCGCGGCCTCGTCCTGGAGGTGGCGCAGCCAGGCGTGGGCGCCGGCGCTGGCGCGGCCACGGTGCGGGCGCTCGCCGTTGTCGAAGAAGGCGAACAGCACCGTCCGCTCCGGCCGCTCCCGGCGCAGCTCGCCGGCGACCCCCTCCACCGCGGCGACGGCGCTGGCCACCGCGTTGGCGCACGGGCTCTTGCCGTAGGAGTCGAAGTGCGTGCCGACGACCACGGCTCCGGGGCCGCGCCCCGGGAGGACGCCGATGAAGTTTCGCCCGGAGGTCGTGCCCTCGGTGTAGCCGTGCTCCACGAGGCGCAGCCCGGCGCCGACGATCACGTCGCGCAGGTGCGCCTCGAGGTCCTCCTGCCGCGGCGAGTACCGCGACGTCCGCCGGCCGACGTCGTCGCACTGGAAGACCACGCTGTCCCGGAGCGCCTCCGCGAGCGGGTCGCCCTCACGGGGCATCGGGGTGGCGCCGGACCGGCCCACCGGCTCGATCCCGACCGTGTGCACGACGCCCACGCTCCCGAGCGCGACGGCCACCGCCGCCGAGATCACGGAGCGGACCTTGCTCCTGCGCTTCCACTGCTTCTCCACCATCGCACGCCCGGCGCGCGCGGCCGGACCCCCTACGTCGACCGGCCGCGGTCGCCCGCGGCGTCCCGATCCGAGGAACGCGCTGGAGCGTCCCGGGATGAGCCGGGAGGCACCCGTGGAGCCCTGTCAGGGAGCGACGGAGCCGCCCGCGACCGCGGCGCCCCGACCATGTCGCGGCACGCAGGAGCGGCCCGGCCAGATCCCGTGGGGACCGGACCCGAGCGGTGGACGAGCGACGGCGTGGTCCCTCGAGGGGCCGCGCCGTCGTCGACGCGGAGCCCTCAGAAGGTGAAGGCCGTCGGCGCGGGCGCGGCCGGCACCCGGGTGCCGAGCTGCTGGAAGAACTGGTCGTAGAACGTGGTCTGGACGGCCTCGAAGCTGGCCTCGATCGGCCCGCCGGAGTTGCCCTTCATGTTCTCGGCCTCCAGCTCCACCAGGGTGCGCGGCGCGCGGCGGTGCATGTCCACCTGGCGCACGGCGACCTCGACGCGGAGCCAGGAGCGCCGCCCGGGGTCCCCCTCGGACGCCCCGGCGGACATGCCCTGCTGGGCGGTGATGTAAGCGCGATCCTCGGCGTCAGAGTGGACCTCGAAGCCGAGGTCTCGGAGCGAGGCGATCACGGCAGGTCGGACCTCCTCCGAGGTCCCGACGAAGGTGCGCGCCTTGAAGCCCCGAGCGGCTTCGTAGGACGTCCCGAACGGCGGCGGCGCGGACGCGCACGACGCGAAGAACGAGAGGCCGAGGACCGACATGGCGATGAGAGTCAGGGTTCGAAACATGTGCGGTACCTCCGCCGAGCATCCTTGCGATCGGGGGCCCTGAATGGAAGGGTCGGGCGGGATGAACAGCGCAGAGTCTCGGCCCGTGGAGAGGATTCCCGGCCCCGGCCCTCCTCCGGACACCCCGGTGAGCGCGGATCGCGCGGCCGGGAGCGTCGTGGACGTGGCGGTGGTCGGGGGCGGGATCCAGGGCGCAGGCGCCGCCCAGGCCGCCGCCGCGGCGGGGTTCCGCGTGGCCCTGCTGGAGCGGCGGGTCGCGGCCATCGGCACCTCGAGCCGGTCCAGCAAGCTGATCCACGGCGGCCTCCGCTACCTGGAGAGCCGCCAGTTCGCCCTGGTGCGGGAGTCCCTCGCGGAGCGACGGACGCTCCTGCGCGTCGCCCCCCACCTCGTCCGCCTCGTCCCCTTCCACCTGCCCGTCTACCGGGGGATGAGCCGCGGCCCCCTGATGATCCGCGCCGGCCTCTCCCTCTACGCGGGCCTCGGGAATCTGCGCCCCGCCGCGCGGTTCGAGAGCCTCCCGCGGCGGACCTGGGACGAGCTCGACGGGCTCGCGACCGACGGGCTGCGCGCGGTCTTCCGGTACCACGACGGCCAGACGGACGACGCGGCCCTGTGCCGCGCCGTGCTGGCGTCGGCCATCGAGCTCGGGGCGCTGGTGGAGGTCGGCGCCGAGGTGATCGGCCTCGAGCGCCCGTCGGACGCCGGGCCCTGGCGGGTCCGCTACGCGCGCGGAGGGGTCGAGGAGACCCTCGAGGCCCGGACCGTGGTCAACGCCGCGGGCCCCTGGGTGAACCGGGTCGCGGCGCTGGCGACCCCGGCCGTCCCCACCCGGGCCGTCGACCTCGTGGGCGGCACCCACCTGGAGCTCGAGGGCTCCCTGCGGCGGGGCATCTACTACACCGAGGCGCCCTCCGATCAGCGGGCCGTCTTCTCCATCCCGTGGCGGGGCGGCGTGATGGTCGGCACGACGGAGCGGCCCTACGACGGCGACCCGGCGGCGATCGCTCCCACGGAGGAGGAGGTCGACTACCTCCTCGGCGTCCACCGCCGGTACTTCCCCGAGAGCCAGGGCGAGGTCCGTGACGCGTGGGCGGGGCTGCGGGTGCTGCCCCGCGCGGAGGGCGCGGCCTTCGATCGACCGCGGGACGTGACCCTGGTGACGGACGGCCCGTCGCGGCCGACCTGGGTCGGCGTCTACGGCGGGAAGCTCACCGGCTACCGCCACACGGCGGAGCGGATCGTGCGGCGCCTCGCCGGCACCCTCGGCCCCGCGGCGCGTCGGGCCGACACGGCGACGCTCCGGCTCCCCGAGCTGGAGCGGGTCACCGTCTGGGACTGACCGCCGGACGGGGGGCCCGGGCGAGTGCTGGCCCCTCGTCGGGGCGCGCTCACGCGCCAGGGCTCGACGGGGCTCCGTGCGTGACGCCTGCTCGACGTCACGGACCCCATCACCGGGGAGGCTCGCCGCTCGTCGGAGCGGAGGGCCCGCTCAGACGTCGGCCGCGCGGACGGTGACGTCGCAGTTGACGACCATCTGGCACCCCAGGCGGGCGCCCTCCTCGTCCGTCGCCATCTCCACGGTCTCGGCCTCCTCGTCGCCGATCGCGGCGAGGCCCTCGCCACCCTCGGTCACGACCAACGCGCAGGTGCCGCAGCTGCCGACCGTGCAGCCGAAGTCGTGGGGCAGGTCGTTCTCCTGGCAGAAGTCGAGGAAGCGGGTCCCGTCGGGGACCTCGTGGGACTCCCCGGTGGCGGCGAAGGTGATCTTGGGCATCGTGGTGGCTCCGGGCGCGGGGCGCCGCGGTCGGCGGCTGCGCGATTCAAATCCTGGAAGGCCTCCCGGTGCTCGGGCGACCGGGGGTCATGATGGTTCCGAGGGTGCGCCAGGAGAAGCCGGCGCCCCGCGAATTCGTCCGATGCTGCTCTCCCCCCCCGACCCGCCCCGAGACGGGCCTCGCGACGGGCCTCGCGAGGCCGCCCGAGCCCCCCGCCCGGCCCCCGGAACGGGCGCGCTCGTCTGGCTCGTCCGGCACGGCCGGGTCACGGCGCCGGACGTGGCGTACGGGAGCGCGGACGTCCCGCTCTCGG
>JASFWR010000167.1:0-7874 GCA_050049155.1 Planctomycetota bacterium
CGCCGGCCCCCGAACGGGCGCGCCCCGGCCGTCCAAGCGGACGGCCGGGGCGCGCTGAGGTCGAACCCGGACGGGGCCGACGGGCGACTCAGAGCTTCACGTACTCGAAGTCCACGGCCTGGCTGTTGATGCCGCGCAGGGGCGGGGCGATCCAGTTGGCGAACTTGCCCGGCTCGGTGCAGGGCTTCATGAGGCTGCGCACGTAGTCGGCCTCCGCCTGGCTCGGGAGCCAGTCCTGGCAGGCCGCCTCGAAGGCGTCGCGGGACATGGGCTCGCCGGTGTGCAGGTGGAAGCAGCCGTCCGACCACTCGCCGACCGTGCGGTTGAAGCGGCGGTGCGGGTAGGTGAACTCGAAGTCGACGCCGGCCTTGGCGCACTCCTTGTTCCAGTAGGCGATGCCCTTGAGGTTGTCCTTCACGTACGCGTCGCGCAGCACCTCGTTCATGGCGTTCCGCAGGGGGACCTCGTCGGCCTTGACCTCGCCGTCGACCCAGCGGTCCATGGCGTAGCCCTGGTCGAGGGCCGAGTGCTCCTCGTAGTTCTTGCGTTCGTACGCGCGGCCCTTGATGCCGGCGCCGAAGAAGTTCGCCGAGTTGCTCGAGATCTCCGCCCCGAAGAGGTCGAGGGAGGAGGCCGCCCAGAAGTTGATGTAGCGCTGGATGGTCTCGAGCGGGATCACGCCCTCGGCGTGGAGGTCCGCGTCCGGGTTCTCCTTCAGCACCTCGCAGGTGCGTCGGATGACCCGGGCGATCCCCGTCTGGCCGACGAACATGTGGTGCGCCTCCTCGGTGAGCATGAACTGGGTGGTGCGGGCCAGCGGCTCGAAGCCCGACTCGGCGAGCGACAGCAGCTGGAACTTGCCGTCCCGGTCCGTGAACATCGTGAAGCAGAAGAAGCTCAGCCAGTCGTGGCAGGGCTCGTTGAAGGTCGAGAGGATCCGCGGGTGGTCCGCGTTGCCCGACCGCCGCTCGAGGAGCTCGGAGGCCTCCTCGCGGCCGTCCTTCCCGAAGTAGCTGTGCAGGAGGTAGACCATCGCCCAGAGGTGACGGCCCTCCTCGACGTTGACCTGGAAGAGGTTGCGGAGGTCGTACAGCGACGGGGCGGTGAGGCCCAGGAGGCGCTGCTGCTCCACGGAGGCGGGCTCGGTGTCCGCCTGGGTGACGATCAGGCGGCGGAGCCAGTTGCGGTACTCCCCGGGCACCTGCTGCCAGACGTCCTCGCCCTGGTGGTCACCGAAGCCGATCTTCCCGCCGGCCTCGGTGGGCGTGAGGAAGATGCCCCAGCGGTAGTCGGGCATCTTGACGTAGTCGAAGTTGGCCCAGCCGTCGCGGTCGACGCTGACGGCGGTCCGCAGGTAGACGTCGTTCTCGTTGAAGTCGGTGGGGCCCATGTCGCGCCACCAGTCGAGGTAGTCGGGCTGCCACCGCTCGAGCGCGCGCTGCAGGCGCTTGTCCGACTTCAGATCCACGTTGTTGGGGATCTTCTGCGAGTAATCGATTCCGGCCATGTTGGTCTCCGGGGTTGGTTGAGGTGGTTGCGCGCCGCGCCGCTGCGATCCCCACGCCCCCTCGGGCGCGTCGCGCTGGCGCTGCGCTGGTCTGGTATGGCGGTCGCCGGGCGGTCAGGTCCGCTCGACGTTGAACTCGGGGCGCATGGGGGTGCCGTAGCAGCTGAGGGCGCCGCGCTCGCCGACTGCGTTGGGGCGCTGGAAGATCCAGTTCTGCCACGCGGTGAGGCGGCCGAAGATCTTGGTCTCCATGGTCTCGGGGCCGGCGAAGCGGAGGTTGGCCTCCATGCCGGTGAGGGCGTCTGGCGAGAAGCTGGCCCGCTCCTCGATGGCGAGCCGCAGCTCGTCCTCCCAGTCGATGTCGTCCGGGGCGAAGGTGGCGAGGCCCAGCTCGTTGGCCTCCTCGGCCGGGATCTGCCGCATCTCCGCCAGCACCGCGGGGACCCGCTCGGGCTCCCCGAGGAAGCGCGTCTCCAGGCGGGAGATGCCGTTGGACATGGGGAACATGCCGGCGTTGGCCGGGGTGACGCCGACCTCGACGTCCATGTCGGGGTCGTCGAGCAGGTAGACCCGGTCGCTGGCGAGGGCGAGCTCGAGGAAGGTCCCAGTGAAGTTCGTGCCCTCGTCGGCCACGGCGTAGAAGCTCTTGGCGGAGACGTCGAGCCGCTTCAGGACGCGCTTGACGAAGTGCCGGGTCTCGGAGACGAACCAGTGGTCGGAGGCCTCGAGCAGCTCGTCGGTGGCGCGCACCGTCGCCGCGCTGCCCGTGGCGCGGACGAGCACCAGGGCCACGTCGCGCAGGTTCATGCGCAGGTGCAGGAGGGCGTCGTCCAGCTCGCGGAAGGCCTCCAGCAGCCACCAGCCAGCGCCCGCGGCGAAGGCGTCGTCCGCGGAGGTCGGGCAGGCCTCGGGGGCCTCGATGGTCAGGTTGGCGGTCCGGTCGGCCTCGTCGATGGTCAGGGAGACGTACCGGTACTTGCGGTCGAGGCCCTCGACCTCCACCTGGAGGCGGGTGAGCTCCACGCCGGTCGCGTCGGAGCGGTCCTCGCAGCCGTCCGCCAGGGCGCGGGCCTCCTCGGCCACGGTCTCCTCCCACTTGGAGAGCGGCGCCACGCGGTCCACGAGGTCCCACTCCACGGCGCGCTTGCCCTTGATGCCCTCCGCCACGCTGGAGAACACGTCGCACCGGTCGCGGCGGATCTTGCGCTTGTCGGTGATGCGCGTCAGCCCGCCCGTGCCCGGCAGCACGCCCAGCAGCGGCACCTCGGGGAAGGACACCGCGCTGTTGCGGTCGTCCACCAGCAGGATCCGGTCGCAGGCCAGCGCCAGCTCGTAGCCGCCGCCGGAGGCGGTGCCGTTGAGGGCAGCGAGGAACTTCAGGTTCGAGTTCTCGGACGCGTCCTCGATCCCCAGGCGGGTCTCGTTGGTGTACTTGCAGAAGTTGACCTTGAAGGCGTGCGCGCTGCTGCGGAGCATCACGATGTTCGCGCCCGCGCAGAACACCCGGTCGAGGGACCCCGTCACCACCACGGCCCGTACCCCGGGGTGCTCGAAGCGGAGGCGTTGGATCGCGTCGGCGAGCTCGATGTCCACCCGCAGGTCGTAGCTGTTGAGCTTGAGCTCGTAGTCGTTGCCGCCGAGCCCGCCGAAGGGCTCGACCGCCATGCGGAGGGTGGCCACGTCCCCGTCCACGGACATGGACCAGTGGCGGTAGTCGGAGGGCTGCACCTCGAAGTCGATGGCCGCGCCGTCGAGGACGTCGGGGGCGGCCCCGGAGGCGGAGGGATCGGCGGCGGCGTCGGTGGTGGTCACGGTCGAGCTCGAGGGTGGGTGGCTGGAATCGGGAACGCGGTCCGGAGATGGGCAATATAATTCCCGCAGCCGCGATGCCTGTGAACTATAGTTTCCGCGGCATGGTTCGACAAGGTGAGAACGCGCTGCTTCGTGCCCTGGGTCTCCGGCTCCGTGAGGAGCGGGAGCGCCGGGGGCTCTCCGTCACGGAGCTGGCCGAGCGCGCGGGCCTCTCCAGGCGCCATGTGACGGAGGCGGAGGCCGGCCGGGCGAACCTGACGGTGCTGAAGCTGGCCCAGCTGGCGGCGGCCCTCGGGCTGCCCCTGGGCGACCTCTGCGACCTCCCGACCGCGGGTCCGGCCACGGAGCGGCTGGCCCTGATCGGTCTCCGGGGCGCCGGGAAGTCCACCGTCGGGCAGGCCCTGGCTCGCCGCCTCGAGGTGCCGTTCGTGGAGCTGGACGAGCGCATCGAGCGCCTCGCGGGCCTGTCCCTCTCCGCGATCTTCGACCTCCAGGGCCAGGAGGGCTACCGCGCCTTCGAGCGCGAGGCGCTGGAGGAGGTGCTGGCCGAGGGGCAGCGGCAGGTGATCGCCACCGGCGGCTCCATCGTGGCGAGCGCCGAGACCTACGCCCGGCTGCGCTCCACCTGCCGCACGGTCTGGCTCTCGGCCCTCCCCGAGGAGCACCTCCAGCGCGTCCTCGACCAGGGGGACCACCGGCCCATGCAGGGTCACCCGCGCGCCCTCGAGGAGCTCAGGGAGATCCTCGAGCGGCGGGAGGGGCGCTACGCCATGGCGGACCGCCACCTCGAGACCAGCGGGCGGACCCCGGTGGACCTGGCCGCGGACCTCGCGGGCTGGGTCGAGGGCGCGGGGCGGGCCTAGCTGTCCCCGTCGCCGTCGCGGGGCGCCTGGACGAGGATCAGGTAGTGGCCCTGGTTGAGCGCGTCCGGGGCGACGGGCCGGGACAGCTGGACCCGGGTCAGCATGGACACCACGGCGATGTTGAGCTCCGGGTTGCGCGACCGCAGCCGCTCGACCGTGCCGAGCCCGTGGTCGCTGTGGAAGCGGCCGTTCCAGTGGACCACCACCGGCGGCTCCCCCGCCTCGCTCGCGAGGCGCCGGGCGATGCTCTCCGCCATGGTGTCGTCCTTGATGCACTGGGCCGCGAAGATGCGGTCCATCACGGCGCCGTCCATGCCGCCGTGGCCGGACATCACGGCGTCGAAGCGGTCCCGGTACTCCCCGGGTGAGGCGTCCACGGACGTCGCGGCCCAGACGTCGCCCATGGCCGAGTCGAGGCCCTCGCGCGCCACCCGCGAGGCGATGGGGCGGTAGACGTTGGCCGCCAGCACGTCGTGCCCGCCGGCCCGGGCGAACTCCACCGCGGGCTCGTAGTGCGCCTCGTAGTTGGGCCAGAGGCGGGCGGTGTCCAGGAAGGTCCCGCGGTCGATCTCACCGCCGAGGTACATGTCCACGAGCCGCTGGCTGTCGCGCTCGAGCATCTCCATGGAGAGCACGATGCGCCCCCTTCGCTCCGCGATGGCCTTGGTGAGGGCCAGCTGGACGGCGTGCCCCTCGGCGGAGTCGTGCTCCTCCCCGAGGAAGACCACGTCGGCCGTGGCGAGCTCGTCCGCCGCCTCCGAGATGGAGAGGCGCTCCTGGCCCGGGGTGCGGATCAGGGCGACCGGGAGCTCGGCACCGGTCGCGGTCCACGAGTCGGCGTCGACCCTCAGGGGGCCGCTCTCGGAGGTCACCGAGGCGCAGGAGACCAGGCCGGCGAGGACGAGGGTGAGGGCGGTGAGCGGGTTCTTGGAAGGCGTCATGGCGTTATCCTGTCACAACCGCCGGTTCGGGCCCTATCCCGCGTTCGGAGTCCTTCGTTCGGCGCGGGCTCGGCGCCCCTGGGACCCCGAGCCCCCTCGACCATGCTCGCACCCCTCCTCACCCTCCCGCTCCTCACCGCG
Source organism: Planctomycetota bacterium (assembly GCA_050049155.1). GTDB lineage: Bacteria > Planctomycetota > UBA1135 > UBA1135 > Saltatorellus. The sequence continues at coordinate 5,265 of JASFWR010000167.1, forward strand.
TCCGGTCCCACCGACCTCTCGCCGGCGGAGGCCGCCCACGCTGCGGCCCCCGCGCGACCGACCGTCACGCCCGTCTCCGTGAGGAAGAAGTCGGAGTCGGAGGTGGCCCTCGAGGCGGGGCAGCGCGCCCTCGAGCGGGGCGACCGGGTGCGCGCGGCCGTGCACTTCGAGCGCGCGGCAGCCGGCGAGCCCGGCGTGCGCGAGGAGGCCCTGCTGGGGCTCGCCGAGGTGGCCAAGGGGGAGCGGGACGACGACGGGCTCGCGCGGGCCGCGCTGGCCTGGTCCGACCTCGTGGTCGACCCGTCGGGCCGTGCCGGCAAGCGCCCGCCGCGCGGGGCCTTCGACGCGCGCAACGGGGACCTGGACCTGGTCCGCCTGGGGTCGGCCCTCGCGCGGGCCCGCGCCCGCGCGGTCGAGGAGCTCGTGGGGTTCGCCGCGGAGCGCGAGTCGAAGGGCGCTCGCAACCCCGAGATGCTCCTGACGGCGGCCTGGGCGCGCCGCTTCGCCCTCGACCTCGCCCTCCAGTCCCCGCAGGTGCTCCGGGCCGCGCGGGCGCAGCTCGCGCCCGAGGTGCACGCGCCCCGCGGCGCCCACGTGCCGGTCCTCAAGGCCCTCCAACGGCTGGCCGAGAGCTCCCTCTCCAGGGCGCAGCCCGGGATCGCCCTGCGCGCGGCGCGGGTCATGCACGGGCTCGGGGCCCAGGCCGACTTCACCGACCTGCGCGGGCCGCGGCCCAGCGGCATGGCGCGCTGGCGCTCCAAGGGGGCCGAGCTCATGGCCCGCGCCCGCAAGCGCATGGTCGACGACAGCGAGAAGCCCTGGACCGTGGAGGAGCTGGAGTGGCTCGCCTCCGACGAGGGCGAGGCGTTCACCCGCAAGCACCGGGACTTCTCGTCCCCGGGGGTCGCCGTCAGCCCCCGCGGCTGGTACCGGATCGAGTCCGACTGCGGGTACGAGACCCTGCTCGGGGTGGCTCGGACCGTGGAGCAGCACCACGAGCGCCTCGTGGCCTACTTCGGGGAGGACCCGTTCAACGGCCGGGACCCGCGGCAGGGGATCGTGCGCATCGTCCCGGATCCCAGCGGGCTCGAGGCCGAGGGCGCCCCGTTCTTCTGGGTCGGCGGGTTCCAGGGAGGCGACACCACCGTCCTGCAGTTCAGCGTCGGGACCATCCCCGGCCTCGGGCGGGGGCTGACCCACGAGCTGACCCACCGCTTCGACGGGGCCCTGCACCCGGGGATCCCGGCCTGGCTCGTGGAGGGGCGGGCGACCTGGACCGCCGCTGCCTACGCGTTCACCGCGGACCCCGACTTCGCCTACGACCACTGCAGCCCCGGGACGCTCCGAGGCGTCCTCGGCCGCGGGCAGGCGAGCCTGTCCTCCCTCGAGGCCATCCTCTCCGGTGAGCCCGAGGACTACCGGGACAACTACTCCATCGGGAACGCCCTGTACGTGTTCCTGCGCACGTGGTTCGAGGGGGACGCCCGCAAGCTGTCCGACGGAACGCCGCTCTTCGCCGATGCCCTCCAGGAGTTCGAGGACTCGGGCGGGCACTCCTCGAGCCCGAAGGGGCGCCTTGACGACTTCGAGGAGCGCTTCTGCGACGGGCGCGACGGGCGCCCCGCCTCCCTCGACGAGTTCCAGGAGATGTTCGAGCGGTTCCTGGCGGGGTTCGACGTCGAGGAGCCCGAGCCCTGGACCGCGCGCTACCGCTCCAGCTTCCCCAAGACCGAGAAGGGGGACTGGGTCTACGACGAGCCCACCTGGACCTGGGACTGGAACCGCGCGGAGCCCGTCTTCGGCCAGAACCAGGCGCGGGTCGCCGGGCTGCTGCTCGAGGAGCAGGGGGACGACGAGGCCGCCATCCGCGCCCTCGTCTGGGCCCGGGCCGTGGACGGGTTCGACCGGCGCACGGCGGAGGGGCTCGAGCGGGTCCTGGCGCGGGGCGGCCGGAACGACGGCTCCCTGCGATCGGCGCGCTGGGTCAACGCCCAGGAGCTCCGGGGCGAGCCCTTCGAGGGGGTCCTGGTGGGGCGCACCCGCACCAGCTTCCCGAGCCTGCTCACCGCCGTCCGGGAGTACCACGCGCTGCTCATGGAGACCGGCGAGACCCTCGGGGCGGCGGGCCTCGATGGGGCGGCGGATCGGCTGCGGCTGGACGCGCTGCGGGTGGCCTCCTGGGCGGGGCTCAGCGAGGACGAGCAGGTCCGGCCCACCGCCGCCCTGCCGACGCTCGCCTCCGAGCTCGGCGGCTGGACGGACGAGGAGCTGACGGGCCTCGACGAGGGGCGCCCCGACGGCCTCTACGGCTTCGAGGACGACGGCACCATCCTCCTGGGCCGCAGGGCCCGGCGGAAGGACTCGGGGAAGTTCGACCGCAGGGGCGGCGGGCGGTCCTTCATCCGCTCGGAGCGCTGGATGCTCGCGGGCTCGTACTCGATCGCCACCCGGGTGACCTTCACCACCGGCTCGAACCAGTTCCTCGCCGTCCTCGGCTGGACCAGCCGGGAGCGCAACATCCGCTTCCGCCTGACCGCGTCGGACTGGGAGTACGCCACCGGCAGGAAGGAGGGCGAGGCCGACTTCAAGAGCGTGGGCTGGGGCTTCGAC
>JASFWR010000168.1:0-7865 GCA_050049155.1 Planctomycetota bacterium
CTCCACCGGTTCGTGGCCTTCCGTCCGGAGCCCGTGGTGCAGGTGCACCCGGACGGGGTCGTGGGGATCACCGGGATCAACCTCCTGGAGAACCTCCGGGTGGCCATCGACCGCAGCGCCAAGGAGGTGCGGGTCCGGCAGACGCGGGAGGCCGCCTTCCCGGACGCCGACCTGCAGTTCTTCCGGGCGCGCGCGGACGAGGACCCGGACGCGGTGCTCGCCTTCCTCGAGGAGCGCCCCGGCGAGCGCCTCGCCGGCGAGGCGGCGCGCCTCCTCCTGGACTACCGGATCGAGGATGGGGCGCCCGTCGACGAGATCGACGCCGCGGTGGGCTGGGTCTTCGAGACCGAGGTGGGGGACCTGCGGACGACGCGCATGCTCGACCTCATGAAGGAGATGAGCGACGCGGGGGAGGTCGCCGTGGTGGTCGCGGCCGGGCGCCTCGGGGTGGACGCCGGCCGGGACGACCGGTACCCGAACGCGGTCCACGAGGTCCACGGGCTGCTGGGCAAGACGCTGCTGGACCAGGGCGAGGGGGACGAGGCCTGGAGGCACCTGCTCTCCGCCGCCTTCGGGCTCCCCGAGGACGGGTCCATCAACCTGAACCTGGGCCGCTTCTACGAGCAGCAGGGCCGCTACCGGCGCGCCTTCTCGCGCTACATCCAGGCGGTCATCCGAGCCGAGTCCGGGGCCGAGGCCCTCGAGGCGCTCCAGCGGGTCCAGCCGCTGCTGGTGGACGAGGGCGGCGAGGCGCGCCCCTTCTCGGTGCGGACGGTCGAGCAGATGATCGCGGGCAAGGTGCGGAACTTCGGCGCCTCCAGCCGCTTCGTCCCCGACGACGAGACGCCGGCGCTCCGCACCGTGCTCTGCGAGTTCTTCACCAACGGCCACCTCGGGACGGAGGAACGCGGCGGCGCCATCGGCGGCGCCCTCGGCTTCGAGGGGCTCGCGAGCCACTTCGACCCCGAGCACGTGGTCTTCCTCCAGTACCACCTGCCGGCCCCGCGGCCGGACGCTCTGTGCACGAGCCTCGCCCGGACGCGCGCCTCCCTCCTCGGCGTCTCGGACCCCACGGCCATCGTCCTCGACGGCAAGACGGGGTCTCCGGGCGCCGGGCGGTGGCGGGACGCGGAGGCCATCTACGAGCGCGCCCGGAAGGTCGTCGTGAACCGGCTCGCCAAGCTGGCGGACTACGACGTGGACGTCGCCGCGCGGATCGAGGACGGGCGGGTGATCGGCTCGGCCATCGTCACCGGCGCGGAGGAGGTCGGCCTCCGGGTCCAGGTGGTCCTCGCCGAGGCCGCGGCGCTGTACCCGGGCTCGAGCGGCGTCGTCGTGCATCGCCACGTGGCCCGCGGGTCCCTGCTCGGGGACGAGGTGGGCGCCTGGTTCGAGCCCGAGGACTTCGAGCAGGAGTTCACCTTCGACCGGAGCCTCGACGAGCTCGAGGCGGAGCAGGTCGCGTTCCTCGAGGACCTGGAGGAGGAGGGCCTCGGCTCGGCGCCGAGGATCTCCACCCGGGTCGACCCCGCCGAGGCGCGGGTCGTGGCGTTCCTCTACGACGGCAGCACCGGCGAGGTCCTCGCGGCCTACTCGGCCACCCCGGAGGTCGTGGAGCCCGGCGGTGGCGACCCCGAGGAGGCGCCCAGGTGACGGGGTCGAAGGGAGATCCGGTCGGCGATCTGGCCGGCGATCTGGCCAGCGATCTGGACCGCATCGAGGCGGGGGCGGGGGACGTCCTGCGGCGGGCGAGGGCGCGGGCCGCCTTCGCCGCGGCGGCCCTCCGGGCGGCGCCCCTGCGGGCGCTGATCCCGGCGTCCCTGCTCGCCCTGCAGCTCATGGTGTGGGGGACGGGCGGCTCGCCCGACCTCCTGCCGCTCCCCGTCCTGCTGGTGGCGGTGCTCCTCGCGCCGCGCGCCGCGGGCGCCTGGGCCGCCCGCGCGGCGCTGGGCGGCTCGATCTCTCGCAGGCGCGCCCTCGGGGAGGCCGACCGGCAGCTCGACCTCGCGGACCGCATGGTCACGGCGGACGAGTTCCTCGCGGCCGAGGAGCGGACCCCGTTCCAGCAGGCGGCGGTGGAGGACGCGGCCGCGCGGAGCGCCCGGGCGGCCGATGCCGCCCTCGCCGCGCCGGCCGCGGACGCCCCTGGGGCGTCGCTCCAGCGGCGCTGGGCGGCGGCGGCGGTGGTCCTCGTCGGGCTCTCCGCCTGGGTCGCGACGCTGGAGCCCCGCCCCTCTGCCGGGGGGGACCCCGAGGCCGCCCTGGCCGCGGCGCCCGGCGCCCCCGTGGAGGAGGGCGAGGAGCGCGAGGCGGACCCCGGGCAGGAGCGGGCGGCCCCGGAGGCGCCCGAGGCGGAGCCCGACCGACGCCGGCCCGACGACCCGTCCGAGGCGCAGCGCTCGGAGAGCGGTGAGGACGTGGACGACTCCGTGAAGGAGTCCTCCGGCAAGACGGGGGCGGGCCGCTCGTCCGGGGCGCTGTCCTCCTCCGCCGCGAGCGAGTCGCGGAGCGCGCCGTCCACCCAGGGGCAGTCGTCCAAGCCCGCGGAGCGGGACCGCAAGAAGCCCGCCAGCAAGAAGAAGAAGGAGCGCGAGGCCGACGAGCAGCCCATCCCCGAGCGCCGGCCCGAGGACGAGCAGTCGGGCGCGACCGCGGGCAAGGGCTCGTCGAAGGGCTCCAACCGCAACCCCACGGCGTCCGAGTGGCAGAGCCGCGATCAGGTCACCGAGGTGGACGAGCAGGAGATCGAGGACGACGAGGACACCGACGACGACGAGGAGGAGCAGGAGAACCGCGGCGGCGTCCAGCCGAGCCTGCGGGACCGCCGCCCACCCGTGAGCCGGGACCTCCAGATCGGCTTCGGCAACCGGCCCAACCCGGACGCGAACGGGCGCGGCGGTCCGTCGGAGCAGAAGAAGTCCAGGGGCGTGGCCTCCCTGGTCCTCGGGGTCCCGATCCCCGACCGCGTGAAGGGCCGCCCCGGCCCGGGCCCCACCAAGATCACCCAGGAGCGCATCGAGCCCCAGGCCGAGGAGGCCGGCCCCGTCGAGGCCGCCCTCCGGACGCCGCGCTCGCGCCCCGGGTCCCCCCTCTCCAGCGTCGACCTCGGCCCCCAGCTCCGGGAGCTCGTCCGCGCCTACTTCCTCGCGCGCCGCGCCGCGGCGCCGCCGCGGCAGTAGCTCCCCCCAGACACAGCCCCCAGACACAGCCCCCCGAGGCACAGCCCCCGCAAGGCGCCATCTCGCCCCTGCTCCGAAGCCCGTTCCCATGAGTGACCCCAACCCCGACGCCGCCCGCGCCGACGCCCAGCGCTTCCGCGACACCTACGAGTCGATCCGCGCCGAGGTCTCGAGGCGCATGGTCGGGCAGACCGACGTGATCGAGGGCGTGCTGACCGCGCTGCTGGCCGGCGGGCACGTGCTCCTCGAGGGCGTCCCCGGGCTCGGCAAGACGATGCTCGTCGCCTCCCTCGGGGAGGCGCTGAAGCTCTCGTTCAGCCGGATCCAGTTCACCCCGGACATGATGCCCGCCGACGTGCGCGGCACGTCCGTGCTGGTGGAGACCGGGAGCGGCGGCCACGAGCTGCAGTTCGAGCAGGGCCCGATCGTCGCCAACCTCGTCCTCGCGGACGAGATCAACCGCGCCACGCCGAAGACCCAGTCTGCGCTGCTCGAGGCCATGCAGGAGCGCCAGCTCACCGTCGGCCGCCGGACCATCAAGCTCGAGGAGCCCTTCTGCGTCATGGCGACCCAGAACCCCGTCGAGCAGGAGGGTACCTACCCGCTCCCCGAGGCGCAGCTGGACCGCTTCCTCTTCAAGCTCGTGGTGGGCTACCCGGAGGAGGGCGACTACCGCGAGATCCTCCGCCGGACCACCGGCGAGTCCGAGGTGGAGCTCGCCTCCGTGTCGAGCGCCGAGGCCATCAACGAGATGCGCCGCACCGTCCGCCAGGTGCCGGTCCCCGAGCACGCCGAGGACTACGCCATTCGCCTCGTCATGGGCACGCAGCCGGGGAGCGCCTACGCCCCGGAGCTCGTGAACCGCTACGTGTCCCTCGGCTCCAGCCCGCGGGGGGCCCAGGCGCTGCTGCTCGGCGCCAAGGTCAAGGCGCTGCTCGCCGGCCGCTTCGCGGTCGCCACGGAGGACATCGCCGCGGTCGCCCTGCCCGTGCTGCGCCACCGGGTGCTGCTCGGCTTCGAGGGCCTCTCGGAGGGCGTCACCACGGACCAGGTCGTGGACGAGGTCCTCTCCAAGCTGCCGGTGCCCCAGGAGGCCGCCGGGTGATCGACGGGGGGCGCGACCTCACGGGCCTCGAGTCCGGACAGCTCTTCGACGCCGCGTTCCTCGCGGCGGCGCAGCGCCTCCGTCTCGTGGCCCGGCGCGTCGCCCCCCGCGGCCGCTTCGCGGACCAGCGCTCCCGGGACCGCGGGTCGGGCCTCGAGTTCCAGGACTACCGCCCCTACGTCGCGGGCGACGACCTGCGCGCCATCGACTGGACGGTCTACCGGCGCCTCGGCCGCGTGTTCCTCCGCCTCTTCGAGGAGCACGAGGACCTGCCGCTCTACCTCCTGCCGGACGTGTCCCGTAGCGCCTGGGTCGAGTCCTCCCCGCGCGCCGTCGCCGGGCTCCAGGCCTGCCTCGCGCTGGCCGCCGTCTCCCTCGGCCAGCACGACACCGTCGGCGTGTTCCCCTTCTCCGACGACCTCACCGTCCTGCAGCGGCCGACCTCGGGCAAGAACCGGGTCATGGAGCTGGCGCACCGGCTCGAGTCCCTCCAGCCGGGCGGCGAGACGGACCTGCGCAGGGCGCTCCGGCGCTTCCGCGGCCTCGGCCTGCGGGAGGGCCTCGTGGTGATCGTCTCGGACTTCTTCGACCCGGGCGGCGTCGAGGCGGTGGTGCAGGCCCTCGGGGGGCTCCGCCACAAGCTGCTCCTGGTCCAGCTCGTGCGCGCGTCCGACCGCGACCCCTCCTGGGCCCAGGGCGACCTGCGCCTGGTGGACTGCGAGAGCGGGGAGGCCCAGGACGTCTCGATCACCGCCGACGTGCTCGACCGCTACCGGGCGGCGTACGACCGCTTCGCCGAGGGGCTGGCCGCGCTCGCGCGCCGCCGCGGCGCGGGCCTGCTCGCCCTGGACGTGGAGCGAGAGGTGATCCCCCAGGTGGCGAACCTGTTCGAGAACGGGAGGCGCGAGGTATGAGCCCCACCGCGCTCTCCGCCGCCGCCCTCCTCGCGGGCCTCGTCGCCGTGGCCGCCGCGCTCTATGCGCTGCAGCGGCTGCGGGTGCGTCACGAGGCCCGGACCGTCGTGACCTCCCTGTTCTGGCGCGAGGCCACGGAGGAGACGCGCGCTCGCTCCCTCTTCGAGCGCTTCCGACACCCCCTCGCCTACGCCATGGCGCTGCTCTGCGCCGGGCTCCTCTGGCTCGGGGCGGGACGCCTCGACGGCGAGCGCGCGGACGGGACGCGCCACGTGTTCCTCCTCGACGCCTCCGCGGGCATGGGACGCGACGCCGGGAGCGGCGCTCGCTTCGACCTCGCCGTCGACGCGCTGGAGGCGGAGCTCGCCGACGCGCCCCGGGACCGGACGGAGGTGCTCTGGTGCGGGGCGCACGTCCGCACCCTGCTCGCCCGGGGGGAGGACCGCTCCCTGCTCCGCCCGCGCCTCGCCGGCCGCCTCCCCGACCCCGCGCCGGCCTCCGTCGAGCGCGCGCTGCGCTCCCGGGCCGCGGAGGCCGACGGCGCGACGCGCTTCGTGGTCGTGGGGGACGCGCCGCTGACCGACGACGCTCTCCCGGGCCCGGACGGCACCGACCGCCTGGAGCGGCTCCCGCTGGAGGCCGCGACGCCGGGCGGCCGGGGGATCACGGCCCTCGGCGTGTCCGAGCCGGCGTCCGGCGCCTGGGGCACCGTGGACGTGATGGTGGAGGTCCGGGGGCCTGCGGCGCAGGACGCCGAGCTCTCCCTGACCCTGGACGGGGAGCCGCTCGCGCGACCCACGGCCCAGGACCGGGGCGGCGCCGGCCGGCGCTTCCTGGTGGCCGACGTCCCCGCCCGCGGCGGCATCCTGGAGGCGCGCCTCGCCGGAGCGGACGACCTGCAAGCGGACGACGTCGCGAGCCTCTCGCTCCCCGATCGCCCTCCGATCCGGGTGGCGATCGCCGGCGCCGGTGACGGCTGGTCCTCGCCGGTGCGCGCGGCCCTGGAGGCCGACCCCGCGGTGCAGCTGGTCGCCGGCGACGCGGAGGCGGACGTCGTGGTGGCCGCCGGCCCGACGGCCGGGCGCCCGACCCTCGCCTTCGTGAGCCCCGAGGAGCAGCTGGAGTCGATCCTCATCGGCCACGACCCGGGCACCGACTCCCGGACCGCGCTCGAGCGGGCGGTGGGCGAGCTCGGGCTCGACCGGGTGGACGCGTCCGCCCTCGCCGAGGCCCTTGGCCGTCCCCTCTCCGTGGGCGCAGCGCCGAGCGCGTCCCGGTCCGTCTCCCTGTGGAGCGAGCTCGTGGACCCGGCGCGGACGAGCTTCCTGGAGAGCCGCGCCTTCCCGGTGCTCGTCGGGCGCTCGGTCCGCTGGCTCGCCGGTGTCCCCGAGCTGACCGCGTACCGTGCCGCGGGGCGCCTGGAGCCGCGGCCGGTCTCGGCGGGCGTCGCGTCCGGCACCCTCGCGTCCATCGTCCGCTCCGGGCCGCTCCTCGACCCCGACGTGACCGCGCCGAGGGCCGCCGCGTTGGAGCTGCCGGAGCCCGCCTCCGAGGGCGCGGGGCCCTGGCGCCCCTACACCTGGGTCCTCCTCCTCGCCCTCGCCGCGCTCTGCGCCGAGTGGGCCCTCCACCAGCGGGGACGCATGCCCTGACCCATGCAGTTCCTCCAGCCCGAACTCCTCGTCCTCGCCGTGGCGGCGCTCCTCCCCTGGGTGGGGCCGCTGCGCACCCGCGATCGGACCCACGGCGTGCTCCGGAGCCTCGCGCTCCTGCTGGTGGTGGGCGCTCTCGCGCGGCCCGTGTCGCGCGTCGAGGACGCCACCGCGCACCGGGTGCTGCTCGTGGACCGCTCGCCCAGCGTGACCCCCTCCGCCGACGACGCCGCGCGCGAGCTCATGACGGCCGCGGTGGAGGCCGTGGGGGAGGGCGAGGTGCTCTCGATCGTCGAGATCGGCGGCGACGGCCGTGCCCCGCTGGGCCCGTTCCCCGGGGTTAAGGCGTCGAGGGTGACCGGGGGCCAGGACTCGCCTCTGGGGCGCGGGCTCGAGGCCGCGCTGCGCCGCGTCCCCGCGGCGGCCGCGAGCGGCGCCATCACGGTGATCACCGACGGGCTCGCCACGGACGACGGGGCGGGCGTCCACTGGGCCCGGGCGGTGGCGGACGCCGCGGAGCGCGGCGTGACCGTGGACCTGCGCCTCGTCGACCCTCCCGCGGACGACCTCCGACCGGTCTCCCTGGAGCCCGTCGGCGGCGTGCCCCGGGTCGGCGAGGAGGCGGAGCTGCGGCTCACCCTGGTGGGCGGCGGCCAGGTGGTGCGCTGCACCCTGGTGGGGCCGAACGGTGAGCTGGACGCCGTGGAGCCGGTGGCCGTCGACGGCCGCGCCGAGGTCCGCTTCACCTTCGAGCCCGAGGCCCCCGGCTTCCTCGACCTCGCGGCCGAGGTGACCGTGGTGGACGGCGTGGACCCGCGGGGGGGCGACCTCCGCCTCGCGCGCACCCTCTGCGTCCAGGACCCCACCCGCCTGCTCTACCTGGGCGACCGGGTGAGGGGCGGCGCCGGCGCCCTCGCGGAGCTGCTGGGCCCGGCCTTCTCCGTGGAGGAGGGGGACGCGGCGCCCACCGACGAGGCCCTCGACCGCGCCGACGTCGTGGTGCTGGACGACCGCC
>JASFWR010000169.1:0-7864 GCA_050049155.1 Planctomycetota bacterium
CGGGCACGCGCCTCGAGCGCCGGCGCGGGCGCGGGGGCGACGCCTCGTGAGCGGCGCCGCCGACCGCGGCCACCTGGACACCGAGGCCGCCAACCCGCGCAGCGCGGGGCTGGAGCAGCTCAGCGCGGCGGAGGCCGTGGACCTCATGGCCAGCGAGGACCGCGCCGCCGTGGAGGCCCTGGCCGGGGCGCGCGACGACCTGGCGGCGCTGATCGAGGTGACCTCCGCCCGCCTCGCCGCGGGCGGCCGCCTGATCTACGTGGGCGCGGGCACCAGCGGGCGCCTCGCGGTCCTCGACGCGTCGGAGTGCCCGCCGACCTTCGGCGTGGACCCCGGCATGGTGCGGGCCATCATCGCCGGGGGCGAGCGCGCCCTGCGCCACCCGGTCGAGGGCGCGGAGGACGACGCCGGCGCGGGCGCCGGGGAGGTCGACGCCATCGGCGCCGACGCGGGGGACGTCGTGGTGGGGATCGCGGCGGGCGGCACCACGCCCTTCGTGCACGGCGCCCTCGGGCGGGCCCGCGAGCTGGGCGCCGCCACGGGCTTCATCACCTGCGTCCCCCGGGAGCAGGTCCCCGACGACTACGACGTGTCCGTCCGCCTCCTGGTGGGCCCCGAGGTCCTGGCGGGCTCGTCGCGCCTCAAGGCCGGGACCGCCACCAAGCTCACCCTCAACGCCCTCACCACCATCACCATGTCCCGCCTGGGCAAGACCCACCGCGGGCGCATGGTGGACGTGGACACGAGCGCCAACGCCAAGCTCGTGGACCGCGGGGCGCGCCTGGTCGCCGAGTTCGGGCAGGTGCGCCGGGAGCGCGCCCTCGAGCTGCTCGACCTCGCGGACGGCAGCGCCAAGCTCGCGATCCTCATGGCCGCCTGCGACCTCGACGCCGACGCGGCCCGCGCTCGGCTCGACGCCGCGGGTGGCGTCCTCGCCCGCGCCCTCCAGCCGCCGCCGGCCTGACCCATGCTCGACTCCCCCCTGCTCCTCGGCGTGCTCGTGGCCGCCCTCGCGATGTTCTTCCACTGGGCGCTCGAGGTGCACCGCACCCTGCGAGAGGCGCTGCTGGAGCTGCGTCGGGTGCGCGAGGAGCTGGAGCTCCTGAACCGTCGGGATTGAGGGACCAGGAGCGGCCGCGCCGCACCCTCGTCACGCGGCGGTCAGAGCCGCAGGAGCCGGATCCGCACCTGCGCGAGGAAGCGGTCCCAGTCGAAGGCGGGCCCGGGGTCCTGCTTCTGGGCGGACACGTGGTAGTGCCCGACGATGCCCCCGAACTCGGCCTCCGCGGCCTCGCTCATGCGGGAGGTGGTGACGCGGCCCAGGGCGTTCCGCGGGGCGTCGGCCTCCAGCTCCGGGAAGTGGCGGCAGAGGGCGGCCGTGAGCTTGACGAGGGAGTCGTACTGCTCGGGCGTGAAGTCGTACTGCTCGCGCGTCTCCCCCTGGACCTGCCCGACGATCTTCCGCGCCCGCGCGGGGCGGCCGACGAAGCCGGGGGTCAGCACGCCCAGGTCGGCGGGGTCGCCGGGCGGCGTGATGTACGGGCCGTCCACGTCGCTCCCGTACCAGCGCCCCAGCGCCCGCAGGCCCTCCACGCTCCCCGGCGGGTAAGCGCCGATGTTGGCGATCTCCACGCCCACCGAGCGCGCGTTCACCTGCCGCGCGTGCCACGCCGTGTCGCGCAGGTCGAGGGTCTGGTAGATCGTGCCGTCGATGTCGATCATGAAGTGCACCGACAGGCCGCGGCGGTCGTGGAGCACCTTGAAGCAGGTCTGGCTCACCCCGCACACGTCGTAGTGGATGACGAACATGTCGAGGGCGCGCTGGAGGGCCACCAGGCTCCCCGTCTCGGGCTCCACGAGGACCTCGCCGGTGCTGCGGTCCACCCGCCCCGGCGCGTAGCGGAGCTCGCCGCTCTCCGGGCCGCCGACGGAGGAGGGCGGCCGGTCGAAGTGGTGCTCGGTGGAGTACGCGTTGTAGCCCAGGGGGTCATCCCAGAGCACCACGGGCGCCCCGACGTAGATCTCCTCGCCGCAGGCGATGATCGATTGCTTGACGTCCACCGCGAGCACCTCGGCAGCGAGGGTCGGCTCGTCGCTGGCGCAGGCGGAGAGGGCGGAGAGGGCGAGCGCGGCGGAGAGGGCGGGCTTCTGGAGCATGCCGTCAGGGTAGCCCCGACCGGCCCGGCGCGCGGGGCCGCCCGGGCCGGAATCCTCAGGTGGTGGCGCCGCCGCAGCTGGAGCCCGCGCCCGCGGTGCAGCCGAAGCAGTGGCGGCCCACCGCGATCCGCCGGCCGCGCACGAGCTCGAGGTCGAAGTCGTCGATGTGCCGCGGCGCCCCGCCCTCCAGCTCCATGTCCAGCATCTGGTTGAAGTCGCAGTCGAACAGGCGCCCGTCCCAGCCCACCGAGAGGGTGGTCCGGCACATCACCCCGCCCACCGACGCCGGGTTGTAGGCGTCCACGAGGCGGCGCAGGTACGCCTCCGTCTGCCCCTTGCCCTCGAGCCACTCGAGGTACCGGCTGATGGGCATATTGGTGATCGTGTAGAGGGCGTCGAAGTCCACGTCGAAGCGCCGCTTCAGCTCGGCCTTCCACTCGGCCTCGAGGGCCGCCTGCCCCGCGGGGAGGAAGGCCCCCACGGGGTTGGTCACGAGGGTCAGCCGCAGCTCCGGGTCGCGCCCGTAGCCGCGGGCGTTGAGCCGCCGGAGCGCCTCGATGGAGGCCTCGAAGACGCCGTTCCCCCGCTGCCGGTCCGTGTTGAGCTGCCGGTGGTGCGGGAGGGACGCGACCACCTCCACGCGGTGCTCCGCGAGGAAGTCCACGAGGTGGGCGTAGGGCGCCGACAGGAGGATCGTCAGGTTGCAGCGGTCCATGACGTGCCGCCCCGCCGCGCGGGCCCCGCGCACGAGGAACTCGAACTGGTCGGACATCTCCGGCGCGCCGCCGGTGATGTCCACGACCCGGGCCCCCGAGGCCTCCATGACCTCGAGGCAGCGCTCGGCCGTCGCGCGGGACATGTCCTCCTTGCGATCGGGCCCGGCGTCCACGTGGCAGTGGACGCAGGTCTGGTTGCAGCGGCGGCCGAGGTTCAGCTGCAGCACCTCGATCCCGGCGGCCGTGAGGGGCGCCCCGAGGGCCTCGGCCGCTCGCCGCCCGAAGTCCCCGTCCGCCCCCAGCTCCAGCCCGTCGAGCATCTCCCGCTGCCGGGCGGGCGCCGCCAGGGGCGCGCGCCGCCGCGCCATGGTCCTCCCTGTCGAGATCGGCACCGCGCTCACATCCCCAGCGAGTCGGCGACGTTGCGCATCTGGACGCCGTGGACCAGGGCGGCCCCGGCCTTGATCGTGGCGGCCACGTGCACGACCTCGGTCAGCTGCTCCACGTCGCACCCGAGCTCCAGGGTCCCCCGGGTGTAGGCGTCGATACAGTAGGCGCACTGGATGGCGTGGGCGACGCCGAGGGCCACCAGCTTCTTCTCCCGGGTGGTCAGGGCCCCCTCCTCGAAGGTCTCCCCGTACCACTCGAAGAACTTCTTGCCCATCTCCGGGGCGTGCTCGGCGATGCTCGCGAACTTGGCGAGGTCGGCGGGGTCGTAGTACGTGTCGCTCATGGTGGTCAGAGGGTCGCCTGTTCGGGGAGGTCCCGCAAGGTCGCGTCGCTCCCGCAACCGGGGCGTGCGCCGTCCGTCCGAACGGCGATGAAGACCGTCCGCGTGCTGAGCGCTTGCCTGGAGGGGGCCGGGGCCTTCCTCGTCACCATCCAGGCTCGGTTCGAGCCGAGCCAGCAGGGGCCCACCGAGATCCAGCTCACCGGGCTGCCCGACCCGGTGCTCCGGGAGAGCCGTGGACGACTCGCCTGCGTGCTGGCCGCGGGCAAGCTCCGGACCGGTCCCGGGCGGCTCCACCTGCACCTGGCCCCCGCCGCCCGGCGGAAGTCCGGGGAGGGGCTCGACCTCGCGCTGGTGCTGGCGAGCGCCGCGGCGGCGGGGCACCTCGAGCCGCGCCAGCTGGAGGGCACCCTCTTCCTCGGGGAGGTCGGGATCGACGGGGCCCTGACGGCCACCCCCGGCGGGCTGGCGGCCGCCCTCGAGGCCCGTCGTCACGGGGTCACGGAGGTGGTGGCGCCCCCGGGAGCGGCCCGCGAGGTGGCCGCCCTGGCGGACGTGCGGGCGTTCGAAGCCTCCGACCTCGGCGAGGCCCTGGCCCACGTGACCCGCGCCCCTGGCGACCCGGCGCGCCCCGCCGCCCGGCGGCCGGTCCCGGCCCCCGGGGTGGACCGGGACCGGCTCGGTCGAAGGCTCGACGAGGTGCGCGGTCAGGGCGAGGCGAAGTTCGCCCTCCAGGTCGCCGCCGCCGGCGGGCACGGGCTCCTCATGGTGGGCCCCCCTGGCGCCGGCAAGACCATGCTCGCCAGGCGGCTGGTGGACCTGCTCCCCGCCCCCACCCTCGAGGAGCGGATCGCGGCCACCGCGATCCGCTCCGCGGCCGGCCGGCGCGCCGAGGGGCTGGTCGCGGACCGGCCCTTCCGCGCCCCGCACCACACCACCAGCCACGCGGGCCTCCTGGGCGGCGGCAACCCCATCTCCCCCGGGGAGATCACCCTCGCGCACGGCGGCGTCCTCTTCCTCGACGAGCTGCCCGAGTTCGGCAGGGACGCGCTCGAGGGGCTCCGCCAGCCGCTGGAGGAGGGGCGGATCCACATCGCCCGCGCGGGCCGACGGCTCGAGCTGCCCGCCGCCTTCCAGCTGGTGGCGGCCATGAACCCGTGCCCCTGCGGCCACGCCGGCCACCCTCGGATCGTCTGCCGCTGCCCCCCCTCCGCGGTGGCTCGCTACCGGCGACGCCTCTCCGGCCCCGTGCTCGACCGGATCGACCTCCGCGTGACCGTGCGGCCGACCCCCGTGGAGGCGCTCGTCCCCTCCGGCGACGACCGCGCCCCCGCGTCGGCCGGGGAGGGCCGGCGGATGATCGAGGAGGTCCTGGACGCCCGCGGACGGGCCGCGCTCCGGGCGGCTCGGACCCTCGGGGCAGGGCCAGCCGGAGCGGGCCGCCGCGCAGCAGGGCCCCGGGCGGCCGGGACCGATGCCCCAGGTGGCTCGGGCCTACCGGGGAGCTCCGACCTATCGGGGAGCTCTGGCCTGTCGGGGGGCTCTAGCCTGTCCGGGAACCCTGGCGCGTCGAGCCCGAACGGGCAGGCCGGAGCGAACGGGGATCTCGCGACGGGAGCCGCGGTTGAGCCCACAGGCCCCGTCAACGCGAGCCTCTCCCCCGCCGAACTCGACCGGGTGGCGCGCCTCGACGGCGCCGGCGCCGCGCTGCTCCGGCGCGCGGCCGGGGAGCGGCAGCTGTCCACCCGCGCGGTGCAGGCGGTGCGCCGGGTGGCCCGGACCGTGTCGGACCTGCGCGGCCTCGAGGAGGTGGACGCCGAGGCAGTGGCCACCGCCCTGAGCCTGCGAGAGGGCCTGGACGGCTGACCGCCCGGGGCGCTCACTCGTGGCGCAGCGCCTCCACCGGGTCCATGTTGGCCGCCCGCCAGGCGGGGTAGAGGCCGAACACGATCCCGACGAGGACGGAGATCCCGAAGGCCAGGATCGGCGCCGCGGGCTCGACGATGGTCTCCAGCTCGGCGGTCCGCTCCACGATCCAGGGGATGAGGAGCCCCACACCCACGCCGACAACGCCGCCCGCCCCGGAGAGGACCATGGTCTCCACCAGGAACTGGGTGACGATGTGCTTGCGCTTGGCGCCCAGCGCGCGGCGGATCCCGATCTCCCGGGTGCGCTCGGTCACCGTCGCGAGCATGACGTTCATGATCCCGATGCCGCCCACCAGCAGGGAGATGCCGGCGATGGAGCCCAGGACGATGTTGAAGATGCGCTTGGTCTCCTCCGCCCGGGCCAAGAGCTCGAGGGGCACGATGACCTCGTAGTCCTTGTCGTCGTGCTCGCGCTTGAGCATCGAGCGGCAGGCCGAGGCGATGGCCGGGACGTCGATGTCCCGCTCGGCGCCGACGATGATCTCGTGCAGCTGGACCTCCTGGATGTCCATGGAGCCGCTGCGGACCTGGGTCTGGCGCTCGCCGTAGTAGGACCGGCCCGTGGAGAGGGGTAGGAAGACCTCCCCTCCCGCCTCGCTCGAGGGGTCCACGGCGACGCTGCCCACGGGGATCCGGGAGCTCAGGACGCCGACGATCTCCAGGTAGTGGTCGCCCACCTTGACGCGCTCGCCGAGCGCGGAGTCGAAGGGGAAGAGGTACCTCGCCACCTCGAAGCCGAGCACGCAGACGAGCGAGCGGTTCGCCTCGTCCTGCTCGGTCAGGAAGCGGCCCGAGAACAGGTCCCGGCGCGTCACCTCCTGGTACTGGAACGGCGTGCACAGCACCCGGGGGCGGCACAGCAGGTCCTCGCTGCGGACCTCGGCCGGGGTCTGGAGCACGGGGACCGCCCGGTCCACGCCGGGGAAGGTCTCCGAGATCCGTTCGAAGTCGTCGCGGGTCAGGCCGTAGCTCAGGACGCGCATCTCCGCGTCCTCGTCGCCGACCTGGGGCGGCTTCACGCTGCGGAGGATCACGTTCCGGCTCCCGAGCCGGCGGATCTGGTCCTGGGCCTCGGCGCTGGCCCCCTCGCCCACCGCGAGCATCGCGATCACGCTCGCCACCCCGAACAGCACCCCGAGGGTGGTCAGGAAGCTCCGCAGCTTGTGGAGCAGGAGGCTGGAGACCCCGAGCCGGACGGCGCGGGCGAGCGAGCTGCTCCTCATCCGGCCGTCTCCTCGCCGCGGCGCACGCCGCGCTCCACGGACTCGATGTTCCCGTCCTTGAGGCGCATGATGTTCTCGGCGCGCTGGCCGACGTCGGCCTCGTGGGTCACGAGGAGGATGGTCTTGCCCTCGGCGTGGAGCTCGTCGAAGAGCTCGAGGATCTCGTCCGCGGTCTTGCTGTCCAGGTTGCCCGTCGCCTCGTCCGCCAGGATGAGCGCGGGGTCGTTGATCAGCGACCGCGCGATGGCGACGCGCTGCTGCTGGCCGCCCGAGAGCTGCATCGGGCGGTGGTGCAGGCGCTCCCCGAGGCCGACCCGCTTCGCGAGCGCGAGGGCCCGCTCCTCGATCCCCTCGGGGACCTCGTCCTGGTACATCACCGGCATCAGGATGTTCTCGAGGACGTCGAGCTGCGGGATGAGGTTGTACGACTGGAAGATGAAGCCGAGCTCCGCGCCCCGGAAGGTCGAGAGGTCGTCGTCCCCGAGGTCCCCGACCTCCTGGCCGCGGACGCGGTAGGAGCCGGTGGTCGGGCGGTCGACGCAGCCGAGGATGTTGAGCAGGGTGGACTTCCCGCTGCCGGAGCTCCCCATGATCGCCCAGTACTCGCCCCTCCGGAAGGTGAAGGAGAAGCCGTCCAGGGCGTGGACCTCCTCGTCCCCCATCCGGTAGAGCCTGGTGATGTCGGTGAGCTCCGCCACCGGCTCGGCGACCGACGACTGCCCACGCACCTCAGGCCGCGCTTGCTCCGCGGCGGTGTCGCTCACCGGTCCTGCCCTCGCCCGCCGCCGGACCCGCCGGACCCGCCGGCGCCCCGCGCCTTCATGCGGCGCTGGAACTCCGCCCGCTGCTCCGGGGTGAGCGACCCCATGGAGGGGCGGCCGCTGGCGCCGCCCCGCTGGCCGCCGGCCCCGGGCGGACCGCCGCCGCTGGCCCCGCCGTTCGCCGCCGGGCGCGCGCTCGCCGCGCCCGCGGCCGCGGGCGCGCCCGTCGACTCGGGCGCCGGCGCATCGGGGACGGGGGCGGGCTCGAAGTCGGCCGGCGGGGCGAGGAGGACCACCTCACCCTCGGCGAGGCCCGACTCGATCGCCACCCACTTGGTGTTGTCCAGCC
>JASFWR010000171.1:0-7837 GCA_050049155.1 Planctomycetota bacterium
TCCTGCGGCTGCCGCCGAGTGGATAAGCGATCCAAGCTGCCACTTGGCGGAGCCGCGGATCGTGGGGGTGGTTGAAGGAGAACAGGAGGGAGGGGCGATGCCCGCCCCGGCCGAGGGCCCGGCCCAGGGAGGGGCCGCTGAAGCGATCTATGATCGACGTTGGGGGTGAATGGATAGCCTCGCAACGGGCAATGCGGGGAAACCCCCGCCATGCGCCTCGCCGCCGGCCTGTCGGGGCATGAAATTCAGCCGGCGCCCTCAGGGGAGGGGCGTCGGCGTTGATGGGGGCGCGCTGCGGTGGCCCTGGGGCGGCGGATCAGGCGAAGCGCAACTGGGGCTCGGGTCGGGCGGGCGCGAGGGGTGGGGGCTCGGCGCGGAGACGCAGGTGCTTGAGGATCCGGCGCGCGATGAGCGGGTCGGTGAGGGTGGCGACGCGGTGGCGGCGGCCGCCGCACGTGGGGCAGCGCAGCACGTCCACCGCGAAGGTCCGCTGGAGGAGCTCGGCCCAGCTCTGGCGCTGCGCCTTGGCGCAGGGGTCGGCTTCGGGCTCGCCGATGCCTGGCGCGGGACGGGGCCCGGGGGAGGGCCCGGGGGAGGGGACGGCCTGCGGCACCACGGTCACCCGCAAATCCGCAGACGGGCGGCCCCTCCAGCGCGCCGGAGCGAACGGATCCGTCGAGGCCGCCAGGCCCTCAGGGCACCGGACGGATCAGGCCACGAGGGCGGCGCGGACGTCCTTGGCGATCTCACGCAGCCCCTTGAAGAGCCGCTCGAGCTCCGCCTCGTGCGTCTGCGCGTTGACGAGGGCCAGCCGCACCACGGCCTCCCCATCGACCACCGCGTAGCCGACCATGGCGAGGCCGCGCTCCGTCAACTCGGCGCAGAGGTCCTCGGCCCCGATACCGTCCACCCGGAAGCAGACCGTGAGGAACTCCGGGTCCCTCACCAGGTGCAGGTCGGGCGCGTCGTGGACCAGCTGCGCAGCATGCAGGGCGAGCCGCCGGAGGCGAGCCACGCGTTCCGACATGCCCTGGTTTCCGAGCGACTGCCACAGGGTCCAGAGCTTGAGCGCGTCATTTCGACGACCACACTGCAGGGAGCGCGTCCCAGGATTCAGCTCCTCGTCGTCCCCCTGGAAGAGGTAGCTCGCGTTCTCGTCGAGGCTGGCGGACAGCAGCCCCCGCTCGCGCACGAGGACCACCGAGCAGGAGAGCTGGGCGCCCATCACCTTGTGCGCATCCCAGGCCACGGAGTCCGCTCGCTCGCATCCGGCGAGGAGGTGCGCCTGACCCGCGTCGAGCACGGCGGACCCGCCGAAGGCGCCGTCCACGTGGAGCCAGAGGCCGCGCCGCTCGCAGACCTCCGCGATCTCCTCGAGCGGGTCGAAGGCGCCGAGGACGGTGGTCCCCGCCGTGGCGTTGACCATCATCGGCTGGTAGCCCCTCGCGAGGTCCGCGCAGATGACCGCGTCCAGGGCCACGGGATCCATCCGATCCCGCTCGTCCACAGGGACGCGGACGAGGTTGTCGAGGCCGATCCCGATGAGCCCGACCGCCTTCGTGACCGAGTAGTGGCTGTGGCTGGAGGTGTAGACCCTCAGGCGCCGGCCCCCGACGCCCTCCTCGCGCGCCCGCGGTCGAGCGCGGTCACGGGCCAGGAGCAGGCCGGTGAGGTTGGACAGGGAGCCGCCCGGGGTGAACACACCGTCCGCGTCGTCGAACCCGATCCGGCGGCCCATCTGCTTCAGCAGCTCGAGTTCCACCAGCACCTGCGCGCCACCCACCTTGTAGGTGTACATCGAGTTGTTGAGCGCGGCGGACACGACCTCTCCCAGCAGCGAGGCCGGCTCTCGGCCGCCATAGAGCTGATTGAAGAAGCTCTTCGACGCGGTGATCGGCGTGTGCCGCACGAGCGTCCTGAGGCGCTCACCGACCTCTTGCAGGTCGAGGCCTTGCTCGGGGAGCTCGAGCTTCAGCAGCTCTCGCAGGCCCTCTGGGTCCTCGCGGGGAAGGACACCCTTCGAGGTCTCCTGCGACTCACGCTCCAGAAGGATCTGAGTGAAAAGGTCGGCGACGTCTTCGAGCGGGGCGCTTTCGAGTGCCATAACTCCAAGGAACCTGGACGGCGGGCGGGGAGGCGCCACGGGAGAGAGAGCCGTTCCTTGACCTTGGAACCCCAGTCTAGCCGTCCACGCCCCCATGTCCAGCGGGGCAGGATGTATCGGGCCGGATCGACCTCATTCCTCGGCGCGACCTCGTGACGCGGTGAGCGGGGAGTTTGCCCCGGGAGCCGAACCGCGACGGTCGACGCCGCCACAGACCTCCCCACCTCATCCGCAGCTCGCTTGAACCGTCATGCCTCCTGAACTCGCCATGAAGTTGCTGGCGGTCGGCCTCTACGCCGCCGTCTTGATCCTGATTGGCTACCTCGCTTCGAAGCGAGTGAAGAACATCCGCGACTACTTTGCCTCTGGCAAGTCCCTCGGGTTCTTCAACGTCGCCTTCTCGGCACGCGCCACTGGCGAGAGCGCGTGGTTGCTCCTGGGCCTGACGGGAATGGGCTTCGCCGTGGGCGTTCAGGCCTTCTGGGTGGTGCTCGGTGAGGTGCTCGGCGTCTGCGGGGCATGGATCCTCATGGCCCGCCGCTTCAAGCGACTGACGGACCGCTACGACTCCATCACCGTCCCCGACTACCTGGAGAGCCGCCTGCGAGACTCCGGCCACACGCTGAGACTGATCGCCGCGTTTGCGCTGGTGGTCTTCGTGCCGATCTACGCCGGCGCGCAGGTCTTCGCCACCGGGACCGCGTTCCACGCCTTCCTCGGCTGGAACCACTACGCCGGAGCCACGGTCGGCTTCGCGGTCGTCCTGCTCTACATCACCCAGGGCGGATTCACCGCGGTGGTCTGGTCCGATGTCTTCCAGGGCAGCCTCATGGTGATCGGCCTCGTCGGTCTCCCCCTGGTCGCCCTGGCCCACGCGGGAGGCCTGACCGAGGTCACCTCGGCGTTGGAGGCCATCGACCCCCACCTCCTGGCATGGCATGGGCCCGGCGAGGGGGGGCCGAGCAGCGGCGGCTGGGATACGGCCAGCATCGTGACGGTCGTCGGCATGGCCGCGATCGGGATCGGCTTCCTCGGCTCGCCCCAGGTGTTCGTGCGCTACATCTCGATGAAGGACGAGAAGCAGATCCTGCCGGGCACGATCACCGCCGGTACCTGGACGGTCCTCGCGGACTCCGGGGCCGTCCTGGTCGGCCTGTTCGGGCGCGCCCTCTACGAGCCGGCGGCGCTGGGCGGGAACCCCGACAACATCCTGCCGGAGATGGCGCAGGGCCTGCTCCCCGCCTTCTTCGCGGGGCTCTTCATCGCGATGGTCCTGAGCGCCATCATGTCCACCATCGACTCTCTGCTCCTCGTGGCCTCGAGCGCCGCCGTGCGCGACTACTGGCAGAAGTCGAAGAACCCGGGCATGGACGACGAGCGCCTCATGAGCCTGACGCGCAAGGTGACCCTGGGGCTGTCGCTGGTCTCCTTCCTGATCGGCATCGGGATCATCATGGTGGACCGGGAGAACGGCGTCTTCTGGACCATCATCTTTGGCTGGTCAGGCATCGCCGCCACCTTCTGCCCGACCGTCATCCTCAGCCTCTGCTGGTCCCGCCTCACCGCGCTCGGCGCGAAGTGCGCCATGGTCGCAGGGTTCATCGGGGTGCCCGTCTTCAAGTGGCTCGTGCCCGCGCTGCTGGACCGCGCGGAGCTGCAGGAGTGGTCGGGGTACCTCGCGTCCCTGGACGTGCTCCTCCCGTCCTTCGCCCTCGGCTTCCTCGTCGCCGTCACCGTCAGCCTGTGTGACCGCTCCGGACAGGTTCGGGTCGCAGGCGCGCTCGAGGAGCTCCGCGGCTGACCCCAACGGCCCCCCCCCGAAGGGGCGCCCGGTCGAGGGTCGTGGCCCTCCTGTGGGCCGCCCATCGCCAGTCCCTGGCCTGAGCCCTAGCGGCCGGCCGCACCTGATGCGGCAGCCCTGGAGGTGGGGAACGCGCCCCGCCGGATGAACTCGACCGCCGCGTCGATGGCCGCGGGGTCCTTCATGATCGTCGTGTGGAGCCTGCGCACGATCAGCTCCCCCGCGGCGCCCGGGAGGCGGGTCTCGGCCACGGTCACCACGCCGTCGTCGTCCCCGGGGATCAGGGGGTTCCAACCCTCGTCGTCCCCGCACCCACCGGCGATGGTGGCGAAGGGGACCCCTGGCCCGGCAAGGTCGCGGGTGAAGCCGCCCGCGATTTGCCGCATGGGCTCGCCGTAGATCCAGGGGAGCAGCGGGACCTTCCGACCGATCTCCGCCAGGCGCGCGCCTCGGTTGGGGGGCGCGATGAACACGGCGCGGTGCACCCGGTGGCGGCCCCTCCAGGCGTCCCCTTCGCGGGCGAGCAGCTGGCGGGTCACGAGCGCTCCGAGGCTATGGGTCACGAAGGAGACCTCGCGATCCTTGCCGCTCAGCCGGTCCAGGAGCCCCGCGACCTGGGCCGCGTGCTCCTCGATGGACGCGCGGGCGCTGGGGTAGGTGACGTCGATCACCTCGTAGCCCGCTCCCCGGAAGGAGCCGGCGAGGTTCGACATGGAGCGGCGGGTCCGCCACAGCCCGTGCAGCAGCACCACCACCGGGCGCTCCTGGTCCTCCACCACCTTCGCGTGGTCACGCAGGGCCTCGAGGCAGGCGGCCTTGGAGCCCCATGCGCGACGAACGTTGTCCTCGTCCAGGAGGCGCGCGGTGCATAAGCGATCCAAGCTGCCACTTGGCGGAGCCGCGGATCGTGGGGGTGGTTGAAGGAGAACAGGAGGGAGGGGCGATGCCCGCCCCGGCCTAGGCCTCGGCCCAGGGCCCGGCTAAGGGATGGGCCGCTGAAGCGGTCCCTAGCGCGAGCTCCCCCCACACGCCGCGACGCGCTCGAGCAGCCCTGGGGGTTTGAGCGTGATCTGCGGTTTTCGGAAGATCCGCGTGGGTTCGGGGGGGCGCCGCGACAATGGGGGTGACATGGACCTCGATCGGATCATCGACCGCTGGCGCGGGCCCCTGGTGGGGCTGCTCGGTGCGCGGGGCGCGAGCCCGGCGGACGCGGTGGAGCTGGCCCAGGACGCCTTCTCGGAGGCCTACCTGGGCCGGGAGCGGTTCGAGGGGAGCTGGGAGGACGACGGCGCGGTCGGCGCCTGGCTGCGGGGCATCGCCCTGAACCTCATGCGCGCCGGGGCGCGCCGCCGCTCCGGGGGCCACCGGCTCACCCTCGTGGGGGACCGGGACGCCCTGGATCGGGAGGCGGTGGACGCCCGGCCCGAGGCCGAGGCGGGGCCGGTCCTCGCGGCGGTGGGGCGGCTCCAGGAGTCCTGGCGGGAGGTCCTGATGATGCGCTACGTGGAGGGGAGCGGGCTGGCCGAGATCGGCGCCCTCCTCGGGATCGGGGAGCGCGCCGTCGAGGGACGGCTGCGGCGAGCGAGGACGGAGCTCCGGCGGCTCCTGGAGTCGGACGGGGCCATGGAGGTGAAGTCATGAGCGAGGGACTGAAGATCGACGATTGGCTGGACGGCGAGCGGGACGCGCTCACGGACGAGATCGAGGCGGCGCTCGCGCCGCGCCGGTCGGACCCGGAGGCCTTCGGCGCCGGGGTCCGGGAGCGGATCCGCCGAGCGGAGGGCGCCGAGGGCGTGGAAGGCGGCGCGGAGCCCCTGCGCATGGAGCGTCTGCCGGAGCCGGCGGTCGCCGGCGGGCTCGGCTGGGCGGCGGGGCTCCTGCCGCCGATGCTGCTGTCGAAGGGCGCGAGCAAGGCGGTCCTCGGCGCAGGCACTGCGGCGGCGTCCAAGGCGGGCACCAAGCTCACCCTCAAGGCGGTGCCGGCGCTGGCGGCCATGCCGATCTTCACGCTGCTGATGATCGCCGCGACCTTCGTCTACGCCATTCGCGGGCAGCTCGGGCTTTCCGGGGACGGGGCGCAGCGCACGGACGAGCTCGAGGCGGCGTCGGCGGTTCGCGCCTGGTGGGGGCGGAACCTCGTGCCGACGCTGATCACGGCGGCGCTGCTGGTCACGGTCTTCGTGCTGAACCCGGGCGGCTTCTTCGAGCACGGCCTCGTCCTCATCGTCCTGGCCTCGTCGGTGGCCGCCGTCGCTCAGCTCCGCGGCCTCTCCGCGGAGGGGCTCGCCTCGCGCGAGCAGGTCGGCAAGCTGATGGGCGGCTTCCTGCTGTTCGTGTTTGGCTTTGCGCTTCAGGCGCAACAGTTCATGGACATGGCCGGGAGCGCCAGTTCCGCGGGGGCCCTGGAGCGGGTCGCCCCGTTCCTGGTGGTCCCCGCGCTCTCCTTGAGCGCCCTCCTCTGCCTCGGCCTTGGCAAGGCGGCGGGCGGCGGATCCCGGAAGACTGTGGCCTGGGCCGTGGCCATCTGGGTGCTCGCGATCGGCGGGCTCGGTTCCCTGTGGGCGACCCTCGGCCACGTCGAGGCGGACGCGGAGGACGTCCGGGGCTGGGTCTCCGAGGCCACGGAGGAGGAACTCTCGGAGTCGGGTCGCTGGGACGCCTTCGGGCAGGCCCTCCGGATGATGGACGCGGCGGGAGAGCCCCTGCCGGACCTCTCGGCCTTCGAGGCGGTGGTGCACGAGGAGCTCGCCCGGGAGGGCGCGGACCTCAATCCCCTCTACCTGCTCCCGCTGCTGCGCATGGACCGAGCCCTGGGAACCGGGTTCGCGGCGGACCAGGCGCTCCCCGAAGCCCTGCGCGTCGAGCTGGAGGAGTACTCGGACCGCATCGAGGTCCCGGGCCGCGACCGCTTCGACTCGGACGACCACGGCCTGATCGGGCTGCTCGGGTTCCGGGAGCTGGTGCGCTTCGACGAGAGCGTCGTCGCGCGGATGCTGTACCGTCGTCAGGAGCTCGCTGAGCGGATGGCGCCGAACCCCGTGCACTGGACCGGCCCGGGTAGCGAGGACGAGGTCCGGAAGGTTGGCATCGAGTTCTGGCCGGAGCCCTTCGAGCGCACCTGGCGGCCGCTGCTCGTGGCCGAGACCCCCGACTTCGCCGGCATCGTCGCGGCTGGTCGTTCCGAGCTCGCCGCCCGGATCCTGAGGGACCTGCCGGAGCCGGACCGCTACGGGGCGGTCTCGGACTACCTGAACGCCGCGGACGCCCTGGAGTTCCTGGAGGCCTCGGAGCGCGTGCCCTCCCTGGCATACCGCGTGCACCGGGCCCTGCTCGACACCTGGGTGCGGACCAAGGGCGGGCGTAGCGGCGCCTTCAAGGGGACCGTCGACGCCGACGAGCGGGACGTCGACGGCGTGGCGTGGGAGAACTCCAACTTCTTCGGGTGGGTCGACACCACGGCGAGTGCGGTCGAGGCCATGGCGCGGTGGGGCGTCCCCGAGGCGCCCGCGGACGGCTCCCGGCCGGGGATCGACCTCCTCGCCCTCGAGCGCTATCTCGTGGAGACCGCCCATACCTTCATGGGCGAGGGCTGCTCCAGCTACAGCGTCCGAGCGGTTGGCGCGCTCTCGGTGCTCCGGACCCTGCCCGAGTTCCGGCAGCAGCTCGAGGCCCACCGGGCCTCGGACGGGCCCCTGGACGTACTCGGCCGTATGCCGCTCGCCCTCTCCGTCCTGCTGCTCTCCTTCCTCGCGCTCTTCGCCACCCTTCGGGCTCCCGTGGAGGATCGCTCGGGGGTGGAGGCCATGGACGGGACGAGCCCGGCGGCGTGATGGCTGCGGCCGCCGCGCGGGCCGATCAGCGTCGCGCGGTGGCGCGGTGGCGGGCGCCGGCGAGGAGCGCGACGGCCACGCCGCCGAGGACGAGTGCCGTGG
>JASFWR010000172.1:0-7836 GCA_050049155.1 Planctomycetota bacterium
CATGTTCATGAGCGAGGTCTGCGCGGACACGTCGGACCTGGGCTACCACGCGTGGATCGGCCCGGTCGCCTTCACGGTCAACCGCTGAGGCTCGCGCGAACGGAGCGCGGCGCCCGCGTCCCCGAGTGGGGGCGCGGGCGCCGCCCGTTGGGCCCGACGTGCGCGCGTCAGCCGTCCGCCGGCAGGAACGCCCACAGCTCCGGCCGCCCCACGTTGCAGTGGACGAGCCTGTGCAGCGGGCTCATGCCGGCCACCGAGAGGTAGATGGTGACCCGCGCCAGGTGCCACGGGGCCAGCGCGCCGCCGTGGCCCGCGAGGGCGGCGCGGCGGGCGGTCAGCGAGGGGATGGGGTGGAACACGCTCTCCACCGACGGGGCCCGCTCGGGCTCGTCGTCCTGGAGCTTGTCGAGCACGCCGAGGGTCTGCGCGAAGAGCGCGCGGTCCTCCTCGGAGAGGTCCCGGACCAGGCGGGCGTCCGCGGCGCGGGTGCCCGCGCGGCTGGGGGTCGGGAGGACCAGCAGCCCGACGAAGCTGAGGACCGTGAACCAGAGCGAGGTGGTGACGAGCCCGGCCACCGACCGGAGGCCGGCCTCGGGCAGCTGGGCCGCGATGGCGAAGGCCCCGAGGGTCCAGGCGAGGGCGCCGACCGCGCCGGCGGCCCGCAGCCCTCCGCTCACGACGCGGGCGCGCCGCGCCACCAGGAGGGCGAGGGCGCGGGGCTCGAGGCCGCCGACCCACGCCACCGGGAGCACGCAGCGCTCCGCGCCGGGGAGCCCCGCGATCCCCCCGGTGAAGCCCTCGTCCCGGGCCTCGAGGACCTGGATCGCCGGCGGGCGGACGCCGAGGTCGGCGAGCTCCGCCTCCAGGGGGCCGAGGGGCGCGCGGCTGGGCCCCATGCCGCCCACGAGCTTGGCCACCGCGACCTGGATGACGAGCAGCCCCACCAGCAGCGAGCCGAACACGCCGAGGGCCGCGCCGGGGCCCGCCGCCCGGCCGGCGGCCAGCGTCGCCGCGCCGCAGGCCGCCATGAGGAGGGAGAGCAGCGCGGCGCCCCGGAGCCAGCCGAGGATCCAGCTCCCGAGGGAGGGGTGGGCGCGTCGGAACGCCTTCGGGACGAAGTACCCGCCGAGGGACTCCACGGGGAGGGTCACGAGGAACAGCGCCGTGGTCCACCCCAGCAGGGCGGCCAGGTCCGTGCCGAAGGTGCCGCCCGCCTCCGGGAAGAGCACGGCCGGGACGCCGAGCAGCGCGGCCGCCGCGGCCATGAGGACCATCGAGCCCACGCCCACGATGCCGAGCTGGAGGCGTCCGCGGGCGTAGCTGCGCGGCTCGAGGGATCGGGTGGGGGCTTCCATGACGACGGGCGGTTCGCGCCGGGGCCCCCGGGCGTTGCCGCGGTCTCGGGGGAGTTTCGTCCCGGCTCCACGCGACGCGGGGTCGCCGGCCTCCTCGAGGACGGGTCCCGCGCGGAGTGACCCGGCGGGGTGGTCCAGCGGCGTGGCCCAGCGAGGGCACCCAGCGAGGGCACCCAGCGAGGGCACCCAGCGAGGGCACCCAGCGCCTCCCGGGCTCCGGTCAGCCGCCCTTCGGCAGCTCGAGCACGAAGGTGGCCCCCTCGCCCGGCGTGGACCGGTAGGAGAGGTCGCCGCCGTGCCGGCGGAGGACCTTGCGGCAGATCGTCAGGCCGAGCCCGGAGCCCTCGTACTCGTCCGAGTGGTGCAGGCGGCCGAGGGGCTTGAAGACGAGGTCCGCGCTCGCCTCGTCCAGCCCAATCCCGTTGTCCTGGACCATGAGCAGGACCCGGTCCCCCTCCTCGCGTCCGGAGATCACCAGCTCGGGCCGCTGCCCCACGGGCTGGTACTTCATCCCGTTCTCGAGGAGGTTCTGGAGGACCTGGGTGAGGAGGGCCGCGTCCCCGCGCGCGGTGGGGAGCGCCCCGACGGAGATCCGCGCCTGGGAGCGCTCGATGGTCTCCTTCAGGGCGTCCATGGCGGCCTCGCAGCACGCCCCGAGGTCCACGATGGCGGGGTTGAACTCCGCGCGGCTCGTCCGGCTGAAGCGCAGGATCGCCTGGATCATCTGCAGCATGCGCCCGACCTCCTCCCGGATCAGCCCGAGGTCGTCGTTCACCGAGGACGGCACCCCGCCCTCGAGCCCGAAGAGGTCCATCAGCGCGAGGATGTTCTTGAGCGGCGCCTGCAGGTCGTGGCTCGCGTGGCGCGCGTAGAAGTCCAGGTCCTGGTTCCGCTCCTCGAGGTCGCGGTTCTTCTCGTCGAGCTCGCGCACCACCGCCGCCAGCCGCTGGCCGAGCCGGTGGCGGGAGATGGCCGACTGGACCCACAGGGCGAGCAGCCGGGCGAGGTCCTCCTCCGTCGAGGTCCACGGCCGGGACCTCGCGTCCGGCGACGAGAAGTTGAGCGTGCCGTACGGCTCTCCGTCCACGCGCAGCGGGACGCCGATGTACGACTCCAGGCGGAACGCCTCGTAGCAGGGGTGCTCGTTGTGATCCGACGAGCGCATGTCGTGGATGGCGATCACGTCGTCCGCCTGGAGCGTGATGGCGCAGTAGGTGTCCCCGAGGGGGAAGCGCTGGCCGACCTCGAGCCCGGCGCCGTCGGGCTGGTGCACGCAGTCGATGGTGTACTCGTCGCCCTCCACCCGGCTCACGATCCCGACCGCGAGTCCGAAGAAGTGCGTGGCGAGCTTCAGGGCGCGCTCGAGGTCCGCGTGGAGGTCCCCGCTGTCCGTCGAGACGGCGGACAGCAGCCTCTCCACCTCCTGGAGGCTGGCCGCCCGCGCGGGATCCTCGGGGGTGTGGGTGTCGTCGGGCTCGGTCATGGGGGCGCTCCGCCCCAGAGTCTCGGACATGCCGCGCCCCAGCGGAAGGGGCCCCGTCGCGGCTGGCCCCGGGCGCGGGCTAGAACTGGAAGTAAATGAACGCTGAGGTGTCGAGGGTGGCCCCGCAGAGGAGCAGGACGAGGCCGGCGTAGACGGCCCCCTGCAGGGCCGCCGGGGCGGCGTCGGCGAAGCGGGCCTGGGCTCGGTCCACCACCGCCCTCGGCGTCAGGTGGATGGCGGCTGCCAGGAGCAGCAGGGCCGCCGCGGCGGGCCGGGCCTCCGCGCCTCCCCGCAGGGCCGCGACGCCGCTCAGGAACTCCCCGAGCTGCTCCATGGACTGGACCCTGAAGAGCAGCCAGCCGCCCAGCACCAGGTGGAAGCAGACGAGCCGCTCCCAGGCCACCCGCAGGGCGGGCGCGGCGTGGGTCCCGGCCCGCCGGTCGGCGCCGCGCGAGAACATCAGCAGCGCCCCGTGGTAGAAGCCCCAGAGCAGGAAGTTCGCGGCGGCGCCGTGCCAGAGGCCGCCGAGGACCATGGTCGTCATCAGGTTGAACGACGTGCGCCCCTTCGTGCCGCGGTTGCCCCCGAGGGGAATGTAGAGGTAGTCGCGGAGCCAGCTCGACAGGGAGATGTGCCAGCGGGTCCAGAACTCACGGACGTTCCGCGACAGGTAGGGGCGGTTGAAGTTCTCCGGGAGCTCGTACCCGAGGCACAGGGCGGTGCCGATGGCGATGTCCGAGTAGCCGGAGAAGTCCGCGTAGATCTGGAAGGCGTAGGCGTAGAGGCCGAGCACGAGGTCCAGGCTCGCGGCGCTCCCAGGGTCGGCGAAGGCGGGGTCCACCAGGGTGGCGGCCAGCAGGTCGGCCACGAGGACCTTCTTCAGGAGCCCGCGGAAGATCCGCGCCACGCCCCGGCGCACCTGCTCCGCGCGGACCGTGCGCGGCGAGGAGAGCTGGGGGAGGAACTCGCTGGCGCGGACGATGGGGCCCGCGACGAGCTGAGGGAAGAACGAGACGAAGAGCGCGAAGCGCGTGAGGCTCCGCTCCACCTCGATCTGTCGCCGGTACAGGTCGATGGTGTAGCTGAGGGTCTGGAACGTGTAGAAGCTGATGCCCACGGGGAGCAGCAGCCGGTGGTGGGGAACCTGGACGTCCAGGCCCAGCCAGGTGAGGGCGCTCTCGGCCGAGTCCGCGAAGAAGTTGAAGTACTTGAAGACCGCGAGCAGGCCCAGGTTCGTGGTCAGGCTCACCACCAGCAGCGCGCGCCGGCGGCGCTCGTCCTCGCTGGCCTCCATGGCGCGCCCGAGGCCGTAGTCCACGAAGGTGGAGAACGCGATCAGGCTGGCGTACTGCCAGTTCCACGACATGTAGAAGACGTAGCTGGCCGCCAGCAGCAGCCAGTGCCGCCCGCGCTCGCGCCCCGAGAGGAGCCCGTGCAGCAGCAGGACGACCGGGAGGAAGACCAGGTACTCCGCCGAGTTGAAGTTCACCGGGCCGCCTCCTCGAGCGCGCGGAGCCGGGGCTCCAGCTCGTCGGCGAGGCGCGCCGCGAAGAGGCGGTGCCCCTCGGGCGTGAAGTGGTACTGGTCCACGAAGAGCTCGCTGCGCCCGTCGAGGACCTCGGCCACCTCCAGCACCGGCACGCCCTCGGCGGCGGCCACGCGCCGCATGCTCTCGTCCCCGAGGCGGACCCAGCGCCGCCACCCCTCGCTCGAGAGGAGCCCGTTGGCCCGCTTCAGCCCCGCCGCGATCTCGGCCGGGAGGTCCTCCCCGGGGTCCGGGTGGGCGGTGGCGAAGCTGACGAGCATGGGCGCCGCGCCCAGCTCGCGGGCGCGCTCGATGACCCCCCGGAAGCGCCCCTCGATCCGCGCCGCCGCGGCGCCGTCGAGGTCGGCCCGCCCGCCGTTGTAGCGGGGGCGGAGGTCGCTGACGAGGGGCCCGAGCCTGGCGCGGGTGAGCTCGTACGCGGAGGTGCGGCGGGCGAGCTCGGTGGGGTCGAGGTCGCTCGGGGGCGGGGCCGGCTCGGCGACCTGCTCCTCCCCGGCGCCCTCCGCGAGGGGCCGGCCGATCAGGGCCGACGCGACCCGGTCGAGGTCGTTCGACAGCTGGTAGACGAGCACGACGTCGGGGTCCCACGCCTCCCCGAGCTCGTCGAGCGTGCGCACCGAGTAGTGCATCTCCCAGCCGGCCTGGCTGGCGTTGAGGACCTCGACCTCCACGCCGCGCGCCTCGAGCTCGTCCTCCACGAGCACGGGCCAGATCTGCTCGGCCGGGAGCCGGATGTGCTCGGCGTAGCTCGCCGACGCGATCCAGACGCGCGGGACGCCCGGCGTCCGTTCGAGCGGCGCGACGCGGGAGCGGAAGGGGAAGTCGGGCGTGCGGCCGAGGGCGCCGTCCGAGGCGGGAGCGCTCGCCGCGGGGGCGCCGAAGAGCAGGGTGCGGAAGCCGCGCCCGCTCGCGCGCACCTCGAGCGCGAGCTCGCCGGCGGCGAGGAAGGCCAGGGTCCAGAGGACCACGGAGTAGCGCGAGAGGAGCCCCACGGCGTCAGGCCCGCGCCCTGCGGGTCGGACGGGGCCGCCGTGACGCCGGGCGAGGCGCCGCGGGCGGGCGGGGGAGGGAGGGGGAGCTCATCGGTGGAGGGCGAGGCGCCACCTCCAATCTAAGGGCCCGGGGGGGCGGCGGGCGGGCGCCCCGCGGCTGCCACCCACGCGGCGGCGAGCGGGTGTCGATTCAGGACAGGGTCGGCCTGCTACCCTCGGCCGCGGGTGCCCGTTCGGAGTCGCCCCACGCGATGCACGACCAGGATCTCGGAATGACGCTGCGCCGCGCCGCCGCGCGAGCGGCCGTGGCCACGATGCCCCTCGCCCTCGTGGCCGTCGCATGCCGCGGCGGTGGGGCCGACGCCACCCCGCCCGTCGTCGCACCCTCCCCCGCGGCTCCCGGAGGGTTCTCGCCGCGGCCGCTCCCCGAGGCGGGCCGCCTCGCGGTCTTCCGTCCGCACTTCGACCGGGTCGTCGAGGTCTTCGGGGTCCACGTCCTCGCCACGCCCTCGACCGACGCGGCGAAGGTCGAGCACGCGGCCACGATCCTCGCCGAGTGGATCGACAACGACGAGGACGGCGCCCCGGACGACCCCGCCGCCCACGAGGTGCTGGTGGAGGGCGGCGCGTTCCTCGTCATGCCCGCCACCGAGCGCGAGATGGAGCGGCTCCATCGAAGGTTGGACTTCGAGGCCCTCGAGGAGGCCGGCTTCCACATCGGCCAGGACCTCTACGGCGAGGAGACCCTCCCCGCGGGCCCGCCCCACGTGATGGCCCGCGGCCGGTTCGACGCCGCCCTCGAGGAGGTCCTGCACCTCGTCTCCAACGGCTGGGTCGAGGCCCACCCCGAGGCCCTCGGCTACCGCCCGGGCTCGCGCCTCACCGACGCCATGGACCTCGCCCGCGGCGGCCGCTTCCGCCGCGTGCCCCGGCGCTACCCCGAGGCCGCCTGGTACCACTACGATGACCGCACCTGCGACTACGAGTGCATGGCGGCCGAGTACCTCTACTGGGCCCTGACCTCGCACCTGGGCGGCCAGGCCTTCCCCGGGCGCGCCGAGGAGATCGCCATCGAGTGGGAGTGCCCCACGCCGGAGCTCCTCGCGGCCCGCGACCCCGCCGTGGTCGAGCTGCTCACCGACCCGGCGCTGCCCCTGCCGAGGGTGCTGCCGGACGGCGAGTACCGGCCGCAGGTCGGTGCCCGCTGAGCCGGGCTCCTGCTCCGTGTACGCCGCGGCCCCCACGGGGCCACGCGGCTGCGGCTAGTCGCAGCCGGTGGGGGATCAGCCGCCCCCGCGGGAGCGGGCGACCCGGCGTCCGGCCAGGTAGGGGAGGAGCAGGTAGAGGGGGAGCTCGACCATCATCCACGGGGGGCCGGTGACGGTCATCATCATCATGACGCCGCCGGCCAGGGAGATGGCGCCGACGATCAGGGCGAGCAGGACGGGGCGGGAGCTTCCGAGGCACGCGGCGAGCCAGCCGCCGATGAGCGCCTGGCCGAGGTGCGCGGCCATGATCACCAGGAAGGCCGCGGCGGGGAGCGAGTCCACGTAGGCCTGGAAGGCCTCCTGCTGCTCCGGGTCCATGGGGTCCAACCCCTCGGGCGCGGGGTGGAGGACGCGCATGTTGAGCTCGATGAGTCCCATGTTGAAGACCATGCCGACGGCGAGGCCGGCCAGGGTCGCGAGGACGTTGCGCATGACGGGAAGGGTGCGGTAGCGGGGGAGGGACCCTCAGTCCCACCACCAGGATAGGAACGGCTCCGGCGCCACGTTGGTGAGCAGGAGCGCGGCGACGCTCGCGGCCGCGAAGGTGGCGACCGGTGAGAGGCCCGCGCGGAGCCGGGGCGCAGCGGCGCAGAGGAGCAGCGCGATCGGGGACAGGGCCAGGCCGACGAGGAGGAGCCCGAACGCCGCCGAGGTGGCGCCGTCGTGGCGGAGCAGTGCCTCGGGGAAGCCGCGGGTGCCGATCGTCTCGGGCCAGCTCCCAAGGCTCCGGTGCATGTGGAGCGCGAGGGTGAAGAAGAGCGCCGATGCGCTGATGGGGACGGCGAGCGCTGCGAGCAGGGCACTGCGGGAGCTCGCCTTCAAATGCTCCAGCGCGCAGGTCACGGCCCAGAGCGCGGCGAAAGCCACGGCGAGCCAGGTGAGAATCGACGGGCTCATGCCCTGAGCATACAGGGTCGGGTTGGCCCCGGTCGGGGGGGGCCCAGCGCTCCGCAGGGGCCGCGGGCGGCTTCCTGGCGACTCTCCAGCCGCGCGGCTAGCCTGACTCCCATGGGCCGTTCACTCCTCGCTCTGTGTGCCGTCGTGGTCGCCGCGGCCCTCTGGGTCCTCTGGCCTGCCGGCGCACCGCCAGAGCCTGTTGACCTGGGAGGCTCCCCGTTGGCGGGGACCGAGGCCGACGCCGCGGCCTCGATCGTCGAGCTCGACCCCTCGACCGAAGGCCAGCGCGTCCCCG